>NZ_BDBA01000001.1 GCF_001612745.1 Nocardia amamiensis NBRC 102102
GCAGCGCCGCAGGCGCTGCAAATCCAACGCTGTACCCTCACCGGCATGCTGCTGAGCGCCGTCGTTCGCCTCCGAAACCGCACAGCCTCTTCCGCACACGCCGCTTCGGCGGGCCGCCGGGTGGTGGCCGTCGCCGCGCTGTGCGCGACCGTTCTCGCGGCGGGTTGTGGCGGGCAGAGCGACGACGACGTCTCCATCGTGCGCACCACGACGAATATCGCGGGCGCGGGGGTGGTCGGGCTGGAGCGCGACACCACCCGGGCGTGCGCGCTGCCGAGTGCGCCGGACCCGGCGACCGGGGCAACCCGCAGTGTCACGCATGCCGCTGGCGTCTCGGAGGTACCCGCCGACCCGCAGCGCATCGTCGTGCTCACCACCTCCGCGCTGGACGCGGTCTGCGCGCTCGGTCTCTGGGAGCGGGTAGTGGGCACGGTGACCATCGAGGGGCCGAGTCCGCAGCCCGCCTATCTCGGCACCGGCGTGCTGAAGATCCCCGGTGTCGGAACCGCCGCGGCGCCGGATCCGGCGCAGATCGCCGCTCTGCAGCCCGACCTGATCCTCGGCGAGATCCACACCGCCGCGGCCGGTTTCGCCGCGCTGCAGGCCATCGCCCCCACTGTGCTGGTCGGCGCGAGCGACGGCTGGCAAGCCGAATTCGCCGCGTTCGCAGCGGGTTTGGGGCGTCGCGAGGCCGCGGATACCGCGCTGCGGAACTATCGCACCGAGGCAAAGGACACCGCTACCGCCTTGGCGGCGGGACAAACCCAGGCGTCGGTCCTCCGCTTCACCGCCGATGCCAACCAGGTGCAGGGCGGCGACAGCTTCGCAGGCCGAGTGCTCGGTGACGTGGGCGTGCAGCGTCCCACCGCCCAGCGGGGCGCCTCGTTCGAGGTGGGCGCGGACGAGTTCGCCACCAAGGTGGAGGGCGACGTGATCTACGTGATCCTCGCCGGCGCCGAGGGAAAGAAGCACGGCGAAGCCGTCATGCGCGGCGACGAATGGAAGGAACTCAGCGCCGCTACCGATCGCCGTGTGTTCGCCGTCGAGGACACCGTCTGGCACGGCGACGGCCTCACCGCTGCCCGCGCGATGCTCACCGATCTGCGCAACACCCTCAACGGCTACGTGAACGACTGAGCTCCGCACCCCACCCTGGGTGAGGTTTTGCCCACCCTGGGAGTGCGCGGACCAACGCTGGGGTTGCTGTCGGAAGCCCCGCTCGAGGACGAGATTGAGAAGTACGCGAAACACCTCTCAATCGACACCCGAGGACACGACATGCACATGCTGACCGCTTCCGACAACCTGTCCGTCCTGCCGCTGGCCCAGCCCGCCGCCGAGGTGGATCCGGACGCGGTTGTGGTGTCCACCGCCGATTGCGACCTCACCTACGCGGAACTGGACCGCTGGTCCAACCGGATGGCCCGCCTGCTGCTGGAACTCGGCGCCTGCCCGGGCACCCGGGTCGTGCTGGCGATCGACCACCCGATCGAGTCCATCGTGGCCGAGCGGGCCGCGACCAAGATCGGGGCGAGCACGATTCCGGCCACCGGCGACGGCTCCTTCGCCCTCGGCACCACGGTCGGGGTCACCACCAAGGACCAGCGGCCCGCATCGGCCGACGGGATCGCCTGGCTGGTGCTGGACGAGCGCTCCACCCTGCAGCGCTACCTCGCCGGTTCCGATGCCCCGCTCAGCCCTGCCGACCTGGATCTTCTTCCGGAGTGCGCCTGACCGGGCACACCTCTCCCCCCGCGGCCCGAACAGCGATGTTCGGGTCGCTCAGTGTGCGCAATACCCCCGCAGCGCTGACCGCACCGGTTCAGAATTGAGTTGCCGCGATCTGTGCGGCGGCAGGTACTACCGGTACCGCGGTTGGCTACTGGCGGTCACTCCTGGGTAGCCCGACCGCGGTCAGAACGTAGGACACGTCATGCAACAGCCTTCCCTTTCGGCGATAGAAACGGACACAGTTCTTCCCGACGGGGCCTTCGCCCTGTCGGCGGCGCAGCGCGGCATCTGGTTCGCCCAGCATGTCGCCGGTGACACTCCGATTTCCATCGCCCAGTACGTCGAACTGAACGGACCGATAGACGCCGACCTGCTCGAGCGTTCGGCGCGTCGAGCCGGGCGCGAATTCGGCACCGGTTACCTGCGCCTGATCGAGGTGGAGGGACATCCGTTCCAATTCGTCGACACCACCCTCGACGACAGCCTGGAAATCATCGACTTCCGCGCCGAACCCGACCCGGACGCCGCCGCCGACGCCTGGATGCGGGCGGAGTATGAGACCCCGCTGGAGCTGACCCGCGACCGGCTGGTGCGCATCGCCATGCTGCGCGTCGGACCCGAGCGCTGGTTCTGGTACTCGCGGATCCACCACATCGTGCTCGACGGTATGGGCGCGTTGACCGTGGTGCAGCGCACCGGCGAGCTCTACAACGCCGCCGTCGAGGGTCGCGAACCACCGCCCGCGAAAGCGGAGGACCTGCGCAAGATCGTCGAGGCGGATCTGGCCTACCGCAGCTCGGACCGGTTCACCGCCGACCGGGAGTACTGGCTCGACCATCTCGACGGCATGACCGACCCGGTGAACCTGGCCGGTCGCACCGCGGGTGTGGACGGGCATCCGCGCCGGGTCGAGGGCGACCTGCCCGCCGACACCGCGCGGATGCTGGACGCCGTCGCCGAGCAGGTGTCCTCCGGCGTCGCGCCCACCGTGGTGGCGGCCTTCGGCGCGTACCTGTCCGCGATGACCGGATCGCCGGAGGTGGTGCTGAGTCTTCCGGTGTCCGCGCGCACCACGGCGACGCTGCGGCGTTCCGGCGGCATGATCGCCAATGTGGTGCCGCTGCGGCTGCGCCTGGAGCCGGCCACGACCGTCGGCGACGTGATCCGGGCCGCCCAGGGCGAGCTGACCGGGGCGCTGCGCAGGCAGCGCTACCGCCAGGAGGACATCTTCCGTGACCTCGGCTGGCCGATGGACGAGACCGGGTCGTTCGGCCCCTCGGTGAACCTGATGATGGTCGACACCAGGATCCAGCTCGGCCAGGTGACCGGACGGCTGCACGTGCTGACCTCCGGGTTGATCGACGATATGTTCGTCAACCTCTATCCCGGTGTCGGCGGCGAGAGCACGCACATCGATTTCCAGGCCAACGGCCACCTCTACAGCGACACCGAACTGGCCGCGCAGCACCACCGGTTCCTGTCGTTCCTGCACCGCTTCCTCGCTGCCGGGCCGGACGCGCCGCTGACGACCATCTCGGTGCTGTCGGACGACGAGCTCGCCGAGTACGCCCCCGCGCGCGGCGCCGCCGGTGTTACACCCCGCACGCTGCCCGCGATCCTCGCCTCGGGCGCTGCCCGCGATCCGCAGGCGACAGCGCTGGTCGAAGGCGCGACCGCGCTGACCTACCGCGAGGTCGACGACTACACCAATCGCCTGGCCCGGGTGCTGATCGCCGCGGGCGCCGGACCCGAGCGCACCGTCGCGATCTCGATTCCGCGGTCGATCCGGTCGGTGCTGGCCACGATCGCGGTGGCCAAGACCGGCGCGGCGTTCGTGCCGATCGACCCGACCTACCCGGCCGACCGGATCGAGCACATGGTCGGCGACAGCGGGGTCGTCGCGGGGATCACGGTCGCGGCGGCGCGAAAGTCGTTGCCGGACCGGGTGTCCTGGTTGATCCTGGACGACGAGAGCACCGAGCGGAGCTTGGCCGAACAGGACGCCGCCGCGCTCATCGAGGCCGAGCGAACCGCGGCGACACACCCGGACCAGGTCGCGTACATCATCTACACTTCCGGCTCCACCGGTCTGCCCAAGGGCGTGCTCGTGCCGCATCGCGGGTTGGCGAATCTGGTCGCGAGTTCCGGCGCGGGATTCGGCATCGACGCGGATTCCGTTGTCGCCCATGCCGTGTCACCCAGCTTCGACATCTCGGTCGAGGAAATCCTGGTCACACTCGCCACGGGCGCGACCATGGCCGTGGTGCCGCCGTCGGCGTACGCGGGTGAGGAGCTCGCGCAGGTGCTGCGCGCACACCGCGTCACCCACCTGAATGTCACCCCGGCCGTCGTGGGATCGCTGGACCCGGCGACGCTGCCCGATCTGCGCACCGTGATCGTCGGCGGCGACGCGTGCCCGCCCGAGCTCGTCATGAAGTGGTCCGGCCGCACTTTGCTGAACGGCTACGGTCCCACCGAGACGACCGTGACCGTGACGCTCAGCGCCCCGCTGACCCCCGACGCACCGGTCACCATCGGCGGTCTCGCCCGCGATGTGTCGGCCGTGGTGCTCGACCCGTGGCTGCGGCCGCTGCCCCCTGGCACCACCGGTGAGCTCTACCTCGCCGGTCCCGGTGTCGCTCGCGGCTACCACCGGCGCAACGGGCTCACCGCCGACCGCTTCGTCGCCAACCCCTACGCGACGGGCGAGCGGATGTACCGCACCGGTGACCTGGTGCGCTGGGTCGAGAACGACGGACGGATCGAACTGGAGTACCAGGGCCGCAGCGATTTCCAGGTGAAGGTGCGCGGCTTCCGCATCGAACTGGGCGAGATCGACGCCGCCTTGCAGCGGCATCCCGACGTCGACTTCGCGCTGACCCTCGGCGTCGAAACCGGTGCGGGCGCCACCGCACTCGTGTCCTACGTGCTGCGCAAGCCCGGCGCCGAGGTGCACCCCGAAGCACTGAAAGCTGCTGCCGGAGAATCACTTCCGGCCTACATGGTGCCCGCCGTGGTCATGGTGCTCGACAGCCTCCCGCTGACGCCGCTTGGCAAGGTGGACCGCAAGGCGCTGCCCGCGCCGGACTTCGGCGCGCGCACGATCACCAGCAGGCCGCCGTCCACGCCCCGCGAGCAGGCGCTCGCCACACTGTTCGCAGAGGTGCTGGGCCTGGACGCAGTGGGCGTCGACGAGAGCTTCTTCGCGCTCGGCGGCGACAGCATCGTCTCGATCCAGCTGGTGTCGCGCGCCAAGGCCGCCGGTATCGGGTTCAGCGCGCGGGATGTCTTCGAGCGCAAGACCGTCGCGGCGCTGGCCGCGGTCGCCACCGACGTGCCGACCGCGGAGGTGCGCGAACTGCCCGGCGGCGGGGTCGGTGCGGTGGAGCTCACGCCGATCGTGCACGCGATGCTCGACCACGGCGACACCTGGCGGCGATTCGCCCAGGCCGTATTGATCGAGCTGCCTGCCGGTATCGAGCGCGAACCGCTGGTCGTCGCGCTGCAAGCACTGTTCGACCGGCACGACCTGCTGCGCTCGACATTGCGCCACACCGGTGACGGCTGGAGCTGGGTGGTCGCCGAACCCGGCTCGGTCGACACCGATGGCTTGCTCGAAATCGTCACCGCGGACGCGGATCTCGAGGCGACCTGCGAACGCGAGTTGCAGCGCGCCGCCGATCGACTCGACCCGGAGTCCGGCGTTCTCGCGCGCTTCGTGTGGATCGAGCGCCCGGACGCCGCGCCGCTGCTGTGGCTGGTGCTGCACCATCTGGTTACCGACGGCGTCTCCTGGCGCATCCTGCTGCCGGATCTGGCCACCGCCGCGCTGGGCGGCGAGCTCGCGCCGGTCGGCACCTCGTTCCGGCGCTGGGCGCACGGACAGCGCGAGCACGCCGCGACTCGGGTCGCGGAACTGCCGCTCTGGCAACGCATCCTGGCCACGCCCGACCCGGCGCTCGGCTCCGCACCGATGGACCCCGAACTCGACGTGGTGTCCACCATGGCACATCTGACGACGGTGGTGCCGCCGGAGATCGCGCGGATCGTGCTCACCACCGCACCCGACCGATTCCACTGCGGCGCCGACGACGTGCTGCTCGCCGCGCTCGCGCTGGCGGTGGCCCGCTGGCGCGGCCGGACCTCGGCGCTGTTCACGTTGGAAGGTCATGGCCGCGCCGAGTCGGTCCTGCCCGGCGCCGACATCGCGCGCACGGTGGGCTGGTTCACCAGCGTCTATCCGGTCGCCGTCGACCTGACCGGAATCGATGCGGCGGACGCGTTCGCGGGCGGCGACGCGGCGGGCGACGCGATCAAGGTAACCAAGGAACAGCTGCGGGCACTGCCGGACAAGGGCATCGGGTTCGGCATGCTGCGCTACCTCGTCCCCGAGACGGCCGTGGCGCTCGCGGACGCGCCGACCCCGCAGATCAGCTTCAACTACCTCGGCCGCGCGACCACCGGCGGCGACGCGGAGCCTTGGCTGCCGCGCCGCTTCGCCGCGACCCAGGACGACCGCCCCCCGTTGGCCGCCGCGGTGGACATCAACGCCGTCCACACCGATTCCGGCCTCGAAGTGACCTGGGCCTATGCCGCACGCCTGTTCGAGGAAGCCGACCTCGCGGAACTCGCCGCGCTGTGGACTCAGGCCCTGGGCGCCCTCGCCGAGCACGCCGAATCCCCCGGGGCCGGCGGACGCAGCCCCTCGGACTTCGATCTGGTCGCCGTCACTCAGGCGCAGATCGATACGTGGGAGCGCGACTACCCGAACCTCGTCGACGTGTGGCCGCTCTCGCCGTTGCAGTACGGCCTGCTCTTCCACGCGCTGTACGACTCCGACACCGCCGACGGCTACACCGTGCAGTCGCTGCTCACCCTGTCCGGCACTGTGGATTCGGCCCGATTGCGCCGCGCCGCACAGGCTTTGGTCACCCGGCACGAGAACCTGCGCGTCGCGTTCGCCGAGACCGAGGACGGTCCGCGCCAGCTGGTCCTGGCCGACGCCGAAGTCGAATGGCACGAAGCGGATCTCACCGGCATCGCCGACGAGAACGAGCGCGCCCGCGAGATCGATCGGCAGATCGCCTGCGACGCGCGCACCCGGTTCGATCTCACCCGCCCGCCGCTGCTGCGCTGCACGCTGCTGCGGATCGCCCCGGACACCTACCGTTTCCTGCTCACCAACCACCACCTGGTGCTGGACGGCTGGTCGACGCCGCTGCTGGTGCGCGAACTGCTCACCCTCTACGTCACCGACGGCGACACCTCCGCGTTGCCGCCCGCGCACTCCTATCGCGAGTTCCTGACCTGGCTGCAGACCAGAGACGACGCGGAATCCCTTGCGACATGGGCCGAATCGCTCGCAGGCGTGGACACCCCGACCCGCGCGGTGCCGACCCTGGCCGGAATCGAATCGACCGAGACCGGCATGCTGTCGGTCGATCTGTCCCGCGCCACCGTGGCCCGGCTGGAGTCCGCGGGCCGGGAAGCGGGCGCCACGGCGAACACCCTGGTGCAGGCCGCCTGGGCGATGCTGCTGGCCATGCTCACCGGCCGCACCGACGTGGTGTTCGGCGGCACTGTCTCGGGCAGGCCACCGGAGCTGGCCGGGGTCGAGGAGATGGTCGGCCTGTTCATCAACACGCTACCGGTGCGGGTGCGGCTGGATCCGGCGGAGAAGGTGACCGACCTGCTCGCCCGCGTGCAGTCCGAGCAGGCGCGTCTGCTGGATCATCAGCACATCGGCTTGGCCGCCATCCACCAGGCGGTCGGCCTGCCCGAACTGTTCGACACCCTGACCGTGTTCGAGTCCTACCCGATCGACCGCGAGGCGCTGTCGCAGGCGCTGGACATCGCCGGCATGCGGGTGCTGGACGTGGAGGGCACCGACGCGACGCCGTATCCGTTAAATCTCATGGTGATTCCGCTGCGCGGCGCCGACGGGCAGGACACGCTGCGGATCACGCTGAAATACCTGACCGGCCAGCTTCCGCCCGAATCGGCTCGGCCGCTGCTGGATCGCTTCGTCCGGTTGCTCACCCAGCTCGCCGACGACCCGCGCGCGCTGGTCTCCCAGTTGCAGTACTGCGACGACGCCGAGCGCGCCGCGCTGCTGCCGGTGCGCGGCACGGAATCGGCGTGGTCGGCCACCTTGCCCGAGTTGTTGACCGCGGGCGCGCGGATCAATCCCGACGCGATCGCGGTCACCGCGGGTGAGCTCACCATGTCCTACGGCGAACTCGACGCGTGGTCCAACCGCTTCGCCCGCGTGCTGCTGCGCCGGGGTGTCGGGCGCGAGGTGTTCGTGGTGCTGGCGCTGACCCGGTCGCTGGAGTCGGTGGTCGCGGTGTGGGCGCTGGCCAAGACCGGTGCCGCGTTCGCTCCGCTGGACCCGAACTACCCGGTGGAGCGCATCGAGCACATGCTCACCGACTCCAAGGCGCCGATCGGCGTGACGGTCACCGCGACCGGCGAGAGCTTGCCCGGCTCGATCGACTGGCTGCTGCTGGACGACCTCAACACCGTCCGCCGCGCGATGACCGTCTCGGACGCACCGATCACCGACGCCGAGCGCGGCGGACCCATCGACCTGGACCAGACCGCCTACCTGATCTACACTTCCGGCTCCACCGGCAAGCCGAAGGCCGTGCTGCTCAGCCATCGCGGTATCGCGAATCTGGTTGCCGCGCAACGCGAGACCCTCGATCTCGACAACACCGCCAGCGCGCTGCAGGTGGCCTCGCCCAGCTTCGACGCCTCGGTGTTCGAGCTGCTCATCGCGCACGGCGCGGGCGGCAGGCTCGTGGTGTCGCCGCCGGACGTCTACGGCGGTGCGGAACTCGAACAGCTGCTGCGCGACCAGCGGGTCACCCACGCGGTGATCACGCCGTCGGCGCTGGCCACCATGGAACCTGCCGACCTGGATCACCTGCGTGTGCTCGCGGTCGCGGGCGAGGCGGCGACGCCGGAACTGATCGAGCGGTGGGCGCCCGGCAGGCGCATGGTGAACCTGTACGGCCCCACCGAGTTCAGCATCTGGGCGACCGGTCCTGGCGAACTGGTCGCCGGCGAACCCATCACGATCGGCGGGCCCATCCGCGGCGCCGCCACCATGGTGCTGGACTCCTGGCTGCGGCCGGTGCCGGTGGGCGTGCCCGGTGAGCTCTATCTGGCGGGTCCCGCGCTCGCGCGCGGCTACTTCAACCGGTTCGAGATGACGGCGAGCCGTTTCGTCGCCGATCCGTTCGGCGAATCCGGCGGTCGGATGTACCGCACCGGCGACATGGTGCGTTGGGTGACCGGGCCCGACGGCGGTTACGAACTGGAATATCTGGGCCGCAGCGACTTCCAGGTCAAGATCCGCGGCCTGCGGATCGAGCTGGGCGAGATCGACGCGGTGCTCTCCCGCGACGACGAGGTCGAGTACGCGGTCACCATCGGGCGCACCGGCCCGGCCGGGACCACCGTTCTGGTGTCGTACGTCCTGCCCGCCGAAGATGTACTCCTGGATGTGGAGCGGCTGCGCGCCCAGGTGGCGGCCGAGCTGCCGGGCTACATGGTCCCCGGGTACCTGGTCGTGCTCGACTCGATTCCGCTCACGCCGGTCGGCAAGCTGGATCGCAAAGCCCTTCCGGTACCGGACTTCTCGGAGGCCCACCGCCCCTACCTCGCGCCGCGCACGCCGGTCGAGGAGGCGGTGGCCGCGGTGTTCGGCGACGTGCTCGGCCGCGAGCGGGTCGGTGCCGACCAGTCGTTCTTCGAGCTCGGCGGCAACTCGCTCAGCGCGACCAAGGTGGTCGCGCGGGTGAACGCGGCGCTCGGGTCGCGGATCGCGCTGCGCGATCTGTTCGACGCGCCGACGGTGGCCCAGCTGTCCGCCCGGGTCGTTCCCGCTTCCGGCGCGGCGCAGGGAAGGTTCGAACTCGCGCCGCGGATTCGCCCGGACCGCGTTCCGCTGTCGCCCGCGCAGCAGCGCATGTGGGTGCTCAACCGGATGGATCCGGCCTCGCCCGCCTACAACATCGCGGTGGCGCTGCGGCTCACCGGCGATCTGGATGTCACGGCTCTGCGCGCCGCGCTGGTCGACGTGGTGCAGCGGCACGAGAGCCTGCGGACGCTCTATCCCGCGGACGCGGAGGGGCCGCGCCAAGTGGTGGTCGGCGCTGATGTGGCCGTGCCCGCCATGCCGGTGCTCGGCACCGAGGACGGCGCTGCGCTGCGCGCACGAATCTCCGAGCTTGCGGGAACCGGATTCGACCTGGCTACGCAGCCGCCGCTGCGGGTCGGCCTGTTCCGGATCCACGGACCGGCGGAACCGTCCGCGAGTGCCGCGCCGGTGTCGTCGGGTCCCTCCACGGGAGACGCCCCGGTCGCGTCCACCGCTGCCGGGACCGCCCCGGTCTCGTCGAGTTACACGGTGGCCGAAAGCATGGTGGCGACTCCGCCGGTGCACGTCGTCGTGCTGGTCGTGCACCACATCAGCGCGGACGGCGCCTCCATGGCGCCGCTGGCCGCCGATCTGGCCGCCGCGTACGCGGAGCGGTCCAGCGGCGGGCACGCCATCCGCGTCCCGCTGCCGGTGCAGTACGCCGACTTCGCGCTCTGGCATCGCGAAGTGCTCGGCGACGAGGCGGACCCGGAATCGACCGCGGCACGCCAGATCCGGTTCTGGCGCGAAACCCTGGCGGGCGCACCCGACGTCCTCGAGCTGCCCTCCGATCGTCCGCGGCCCGCGGTGCAGACCATGCACAGTGCCGACGCCGGCTTCATTGTCGACGCCGAAATGCACGCCGAACTGGTGGATTTCGCCGCGGCGCAGCAGGTCAGCCCGTTCATGGTGGTGCACGCCGCGCTCGCGGTGCTGCTCGCCCGGCTCGGCGGCACCGATGACGTGCTGATCGGCACCCCGGTCGCCGGTCGCGGGGAGGAGGCGCTCGACCAGCTGGTCGGCATGTTCGTCAACACCCTGGCGCTGCGCACGCCGGTCGATCCCGGAGTCGGCTTCGCGGCGTTCCTGGACACCGTCCGCTCCACGGATCTGGACGCCTTCGCCAACGCGGACGTTCCGTTCGAGCGGCTGGTCCAGGTGCTGGACCCGCCCCGCTCGACCGCGCACCATCCGCTGTTCCAAGTGTCGCTGTCGTTGCAGAATTTCGTCGAACCGGTGCTGGAGCTGCCGGGACTGCGTTTCGAGGTGGAGGATTTCGACCGCGACGCCTCCCAGTTCGACCTGACGCTGGATCTGCGCGAGCGGTTCAGCGAGAGCGTTCCGGAGGGCATCGACGGCGTGCTGACCTACGCGACGGATCTGTTCGACGAGGCAACGATGGCCGCGTTCGCCGCCCGGTGGCGTCGTGTGCTTGCGACCGTTCTGGCGCGACCCGACGTGCGCATCGCCGATATCGACATCCTCGACGACGCCGAACGCGCGATGCTGGTGCCCGTGCGCGGTCCCGAAACCGCCGGAACGACAACGCTTCCGCGAATGCTGGCCGCGACCGCGCAGCAGTATCCGGAGCGGCCCGCCATCGTGGCCGGCGGATACACCACCACGTACCGGGAGATCGACGCGCACGCCAATCGCCTCGCCCGCATCCTGCTCGAGTCGGGCGCGGGGCCGGAAACCGTGGTGGCACTGGGTCTTCCCCGCTCGGTGGAGCTGCTCATCGGCATGTGGGCCGCCGCGAAGGCCGGTGCGGCGTTCCTGCCGGTGGATCCGAAGCACCCGGTCGACCGCATCGACCACATGCTCACCGACTCCGGCGCGACGCTGGGGCTCACCGTCGCCGCGTACCGACCGATGCTGCCCGACAGCACGAATTGGCTGGTGCTCGACGACCTCGCCCTGGTCGAACGCTGGGGCGCCGCGAGCAGCCGCCCGCTGGACGAGCGCGACCTGCCCGGTCCCATCCGGCCGGACAACGCGGCGTGGATGATCTACACCTCCGGTTCCACCGGCACACCGAAAGGTGTCTCGGTGTCCCACCGCGGTCTCGTCGACCTGGTCGCGGCGCAACAGACCGCGCTCGGCTTGGACGAGCACTCCCGGGTGCTGCAAGTGGCGTCGCCGAGCTTCGACGCGTCGGTGTTCGAAGCGATCATGGCGTTCGGCTCCGGCGGTGCGTCGGTGGTCGCACCGCCGGATGTATTCGGCGGCAGCGCACTCGCCGAGCTGATCGACGCCGAGCAGGTCACGCACATGGTGATCACGCCGTCCGCGCTGGCCACCCTCGATCCCGACGAGGTGACCAGCGTGCGGGTGCTCGCGGTGGCCGGTGAGGCGGTCGGCGCCGAACTGGTCGAACGCTGGGCCACCGGGCGCAGCATGGTCAACCTGTACGGTCCGACCGAATCCACCATCTGGGCAACCGGTTCGGGATCGCTCGAGCTCGGCTTGCCGGTCACCATCGGCACGCCCGTCCAGGGCGCTGCCGTGCTCGTCCTCGACGACCGGCTGCGCCCGGTCCCGGTGGGCGTGGCGGGCGAGCTCTACCTCGCCGGTCCCTCGCTGGCCCGGTGTTACCACGCCCGAGCGAGCCTGACCGCTGCTCGTTTCATGGCCAACCCGTTCGGGGCGGCGGGCGAACGGATGTACCGCACCGGCGATCTGGTGCGCTGGATCCGGACCGAAGCGGGGCTCGAGCTGGAGTACCTGGGCCGCACCGACTTCCAGGTCAAGGTCCGCGGCCAGCGCATCGAGCTCGGTGAGATCGACGCGGTGCTCGGCCGCGCCGACGGCGTGGATTTCGCGGTGACGCTCGGCGTGCCCGGACCCACCGGGGCGACCGCACTGGCCGCATACCTGGTCCGCACACCAGGCTTCGAGCTCGACGTGGCGAAAGTGCGCGCGTTCGCCGCCGACATCCTGCCCGGCTACATGGTGCCTTCGGCGTTCGTCGTGCTGGACGAGATCCCGCTCAACGCCGTCGGTAAGCTGGACCGCAAGGCGCTGCCCGCACCGGAATTCACCGCCGACCGCACCGCGTACCGCGAGCCCTCCACGCCGACCGAAGAACAGCTGGCCGCGATTTTCGGCGAGTTGCTCGGTGTGACGCCGGTGGGCGCCGACGATTCGTTCTTCGCGCTCGGCGGCGACAGCATCCTGGCGATCCAGCTGGTGTCGCGGGCCAAGCAGCAGGGCATTACGTGCACCCCCTTGCAGGTGTTCGAGCATCGCACGGTCGCGGCGCTGGCGGCATCGATCGACGCCGCAGGCACGGCGGTGACCCTGGAGGAGCTGCCCGGCGGCGGCGTAGGCGAGCTGCCAGTGCCACCGATCGTGCACTACATGCTGCAGCGCGGTGGGAACTACGACCGTTTCGCCCAGACCGCCGTGCTGGAGCTGCCGGTGGGCATCGAGCGCGCCCAGATCGTCGCGGTGCTCACCGCCGCGGTCGACCGGCACGACATGCTTCGCGCCCGGCTGCTCACCGACGGCGAGGACGGCCCGCGCATCGTGGTCGGCCAGCCCGGCTCGGTCGACGTGGACGCGCTCGTGCACCGCATCGAGTTCGACGCCATCGAACCGATCGAGCTGCACGAATTCGCCATGACCGAACTGGACGCCGTCGCGAACCGGCTCGATCCGGCGGGCGGCACCGTGCTGCAGTTCATCTGGCTGGACCCGGTGGGCGCGGCGGGTGCGCGCACCGGCGCGGGACGGCTGATCGTGCTGGCGCACCACCTCGTCATCGACGGTGTCTCCTGGCGGATCCTGGTGCCGGACCTGGTGGCCGCCTGGGCTCAGGTGTCGGTCGGCAACACGCCGGTGCTGGCAGAGACCGGTACCTCGATGCGGCGCTGGTCGCACGCACTGGCCGAGGAGGCGCACTCCGAACGCCGCCGCACCGAATTGGCCTACTGGCACGACGTTCTCGCCGGACCCGACCCGCTGATCGGCGGCAGGGAGCTGGACCCGGCGATCGACAACACCGGCACGCTTCGCATGGTCGAGCGCGAGGTGTCCGCCGAGGTCACCACCGCGCTGCTCACCACCCTGCCCGGCCTGTTCCAGGGCAGCGTCAACGACACGCTGCTGGCCACCCTGGCCCTGGCGCTGGTGCGCTGGCGCGACAGCGAACCGACGGCGCTGCTGCGGCTGGAAGGCCATGGCCGCCAAGAAGAAGTCGTCCCCGGCGCCGACCTGTCCCGCACCATCGGCTGGTTCACCAGCATCTACCCGGTGCGAATGGACCTGGCGGGGATCGACATCGATGACGCGCTCACCGGTGGCCCCGCACTGGGTGCGGCCATCCGCGCGGTGAAGCATCAGCTGCTCGCAGTGCCCGACAAAGGCATCGGCTTCGGCCTGCTGCGCTACCTCGACCCCGAGACCGCGCAGCAGCTCCCGGAACGCCTTCCCGGCCGGGTCGGCTTCAACTACCTGGGCCGGTACTCCACCGGCGACATCCCGGCGGGACTGGAGGGCCTGGGCTGGCTGCCGACCGACGACCTGGGTGACGTGCACGTCCCCGAACATCCGGACGTGCCCCTGCAATCGGCGATCGACGTGAACGCCGTCGTCATCGGTGACCGCATGCGCGCGAGCTTCGGCTTCCCCGCGACCCTGCTCACCCACGACGAGGTGGCCGAGCTGGCCGATCTGTGGATCGAAACACTCGGCGCGGCAGCCCGTTTCGCGCAGACCCCGGCGGCACGGACCGCCGCCGAGGAAGAGGCCGCTTCCACCGCACCACCGGCCACTCCCGCCGCGGGCGGTCTCGGGCTCGACGTGGTCCTGCCGATCCGGCTCGGCGGCGACGAACCCGCACTGTTCTGCATCCATCCCTCGTCCGGGATGGCGTGGACCTACCTGGGCTTCGCCGACGCGTTGGCCCCCGGCCGTCCCATCTACGGCCTGCAGGCCCCGGACCTCAGCGGCAAGGAACCATCCGCGCGCTCGATCGAGGAATTCGCCGACCGCTATGTACGCGAGATCCGCCGCTTGCAACCGGAAGGCCCCTACCACCTGCTCGGCTGGTCCTTCGGCGGGCTCATCGCGCACGCGGCGGCGACGAAGCTGAAGGCCGAAGGCGCTGCGGTCGGCGTGGTCGCGCTGCTGGACGCCGACACGGCCGACATCGACGGCGACAGCATCGAGCGGCTCACCGCCGGTTCGTTCGTGAGCACGTTCGGCTCGGTGTTCGGCATCCAGGACGTGCCCGAAGACGCGACCGCACAACAGGCGGCGGACCTGATCCGGGAACGGCTCGGCGGTGTCTCGCTGGTCGACGCCGCCACCCTGGAACAGATGGCCGGGTCCTACAACGCGGCCGCACGGACCAGAACCGGTTATCACCGCCCGGTGTTCGACGGCGACATCGTGTACTTCAGCGCGACCGTCGACACCTCCGACATCTTCGGTCCGGACGGCTGGCGGCCGTACGTGACCGGCGAGATCATCAACCACGACATCGAGGTCACGCACGACGAACTGACGGCGCCGCAGGTGCTGCCGGTCATCGCGCGCGTGCTCGACGCACATCTTGGAGGACGAGGATGAACTTCGATCAGGGAGTCGTCGTCGAGGGAATCGAGAAATCGTTCGGCACGGTCAAGGCATTGCGCGGAGTCGACTTCGCGGCCGAGCCGGGCGAGGTGCTCGGCATCCTCGGACCCAACGGCGCGGGCAAGACCACCACGGTGAACATTCTGTCCACATTGATCCAGCCGGATCGCGGCCGCGCGGTGGTCGCCGGATACGACGTGGTCGCCGACCCGGCGGCGGTGCGCCGCAGCATCATGCTGACCGGCCAGTACGCCGCGCTCGACGACATGCTCAGCGGGTACGAGAACCTGGTGATGTTCGGCAGGCTGATGGGCCTGCGCAAGCGGGCCGCCCGCGCCAGGGCCGACGAACTGCTCGCCGAATTCGATCTCGAGCGCGCAGCGGGCCGCCGGGTCGGCACCTACTCCGGCGGCATGCGCAGACGCATCGACATCGCCTGCGGCCTCGTCGTGCGTCCCGACGTGGTGTTCCTGGACGAACCCACCACCGGGCTGGACCCGCGCAGCAGGCAGGGCGTCTGGGACCTGGTGACCGGCTTCAAGAAGGCGGGCATCACCACCTTGCTCACCACCCAGTACCTGGAGGAGGCGGACGCGCTCAGCGACCGCATCATCGTCATCGACCACGGCGTGGTGATCGCCCAGGGCACCGCCGACGAACTGAAGTCGCGGATCGGCGGCAGCTACTGCGAGGTGGTGCCGCTGGATCTGAAGGACCTGCCCGCCATCGCCGCGGCGCTGGGCTCGCTGGTGCCGGAGGAGAACCGAGCCGCGCTCATCGCCGAATCCGACCGGATCGCCATACCGGCGCCGGACGGCGCGAAGACGCTCGCCGAGGCGCTGCGCCGGCTCGACGGCTCGGGCCTGGACCTGGTGGACATCGCTCTGCGCCGCCCCTCGCTCGACGACGTCTTCCTCCAGCTCACCGGACATCTGGCCACGGTTGAGCAGGCCGCGGAGCCGGAGGTCGTGTCGTGACGGCGGCGACCTGGCTCAGCGAGACCCGCGCGGCCCCGCTGCGACCGCAGCAATGGTGGGTGCTCACCACCCGGCTGATCGCGCCGTCGGTACAAAGCGGCGAGGTGCTCACCTCGGTGCTGGCACCCGCGGCGTTCACCGCCAGCTTCTACATCCCGCTGAAGACCGTGATGACCTTCTCCGGCACGGGTTTCAGTAGCTACGCGCAATTCATGATGCCGCTGGTGGTGCTGCAGGCGGCCGCGTTCACGGCGGTCTCGGCGGCCTTCCGGGCCGCCACCGATTCGGTCGCCGGACTCAACCGGCGCTTCGGCGCGATGCCGATTCCGCCGCTGGTTCCGGTGGCGGCGCGCATGTCCGGCAATCTCTTCCGCTTCGCCATCGGGCTGATCACCGCGTTGATCTGCGGGCACGTCATCGGATTCCGCTTCTATCTCGATACCGCGCACACCACCGGCTTCGTGCTGTTCTCTTTCCTCATCGGGCTCGCGCTGATGCTGGGCGGAGACGTGATCGGTACCGTCTCGCGCAATCCGGAGGCGACCGCGCAGGCGCTGGTACTGCCGCCGTTGATCTTCGGCATGCTGTCCACTGGCCTGGCTCCGGCGCATCAGTTCCCCGCGTGGGTGCAGCCGTTCGTGCGCAACCAGCCGGTCTCGCAATGGGCCATCGCCTTGCGGGCGTTCGCCGGCGACAAGGGGCCGAACGCCGCCGAGGTGACCTGGTCACTGCTGGGCCCGCCGCTGGCATGGGCGATCGGCATCCTGATCATCTGCATTCCGCTGTCGATCCGGTTGAGCTCGAGGAGGGCGTGATGGTGCTGCTGGCCGATCGCAGGGACGATCTGCACACCGGCTCGGAAATCTCGATGTCGGCGCTGGTGCGGCATACGCTGATCCAGACGCAACGCTTGCTGATGCGCTGGGCACGCAACCCGGTGACGCTGCTGGAGACGCTGATCATCCCGTGCCTGTTGTTGATCATGCTGAACACCGTGATCGGTGGACAGATCGAGAAGTTCACCGGCGATAGCGCCCTGTACGGGTCGGTGCCGATGGTCGCCCTGGTCGCCGCCCTGTCCGGCGCGGTGGCCGGTGGCATTCTGCTCGGCCGGGAGCGGGACGCAGGCCTGCTCGCCCGCTTCTGGGTGCTGCCGGTGCACCGCGCCTCGGGCCTGGCCTCCCGCGTCCTCGCGGAGGGCTGCCGCATCGTCGGGTGCACCTTCGCCGTCGTCCTGGTCGGCTTCCTGCTCGGGTTCCGCTTCCATCAGGGCATCGCGGCGACGATCGCCTTCCTGATCATCCCAGTACTCTTCGGCCTGGCCTTCGCCACCATCGTCACCGCGGTCGCCGTCTTCACGGCGAAAGCGACACTGGTGGAAGGGATCACGATCATCACCTCGCTGATGATGTTCTTCAGCACCGGCTTCGTCCCGCTGCAGGCCTTCCCGAAATGGATCCAACCTGTGGTGCACAACCAACCGATGTCGGTGGCCGTGGACTCCATGCGCGCCCTCGCCTATGACGGTCCACTGGCCCGACCGCTCACGTTGACGTTCGTCTGGTCGCTCGGCGCGATCGTCCTCTTCGCCGTTCCCGCGACCATCGGCTACCGCAGGGCCAGCCGAAAATGATCGGCGTCACCGGGCCAGCCCGAGACCGGTGAGCCAGTCGAAGGTCCACTGATAGAACAACGGCGCACCATGGCTGACGTTGATCGAGTGTCCGCTGTCGGGCACCACGTAGTCGGCGGCCACGCTGTTCGGATCGGCCGTGCAGTCGCTATCAGCACAGGCGATCATGTCGTGCCTGCCCAGCACATAGGCAGTGGGAACCTCCGGCCCAGCCGGGCGCGCAGGGGCCGGCCTCTCTCCGGGCCGCGGACGCACGCTCTGTAGTTCAGCGCTCGCCAAGGTGTCCTTGTGTTCCTCTTCGACTGGCAGGATCGCCGGGTCGTAGACACCCGGATAGAGGAATGCCTCGGCCCGGGTGCCGGGCCGGGTGGTGAGATACCCGGCCGCCCACGGATGGTCGGCGAATTTGGGATCCGCGGTGGCGGGATGGAACCGGTAACGCTCGTCGTCTCGGTCGCCACGGCCGGGGCGCGGCGGGATTCCGCTGACGATCACCGCGTCGACCCCGCCCAATCGGGCCGCTCTGGTGGCCACAAGCCCACCCATGGAATGGCCGTTGAGAATCACCGCACGCGGTTCGGCGCCCAGCAGCCCCATCCGCACCTGTTCGATCACACCGTGCACAGCGGTTGCTCCCGCATCGAAGTCGAGCATCGACCCGTCCGGCCGACTGCTGCGGCCGTAACCGAGGCGGTCCAAGTTGAGTGTGGCATAGCCGGCCCGGACTGCATGTCGCACATAGGAATACGTGTCGGGCTCGTAGGGCCAGTCCCAGTAGGTGCGGTCGTAGGCGCCACCGTGCAGCAGCACCTGCCACGGCATATCCGGT
This sequence comes from Nocardia amamiensis NBRC 102102, assembly GCF_001612745.1. Classification (GTDB taxonomy): domain Bacteria; phylum Actinomycetota; class Actinomycetes; order Mycobacteriales; family Mycobacteriaceae; genus Nocardia; species Nocardia amamiensis. Next base: position 18,678 of record NZ_BDBA01000001.1, read on the forward strand.
CGCACGCCATTCGATGTGCACAGCTCACCGGCAATCCGCTGGTCGGCCGCACTCACCGTTGGCACGCGCACGGTGAAAACATGCTCTACGCAATGAATCCCGCGCTCGGTGCCTTCGGGCGTTGCGCACCCCGGCGATATCGCCAGCGTCAGCGCGGCCGCCACCACGACACCGATGACCGGTTGGATATCGACACGTCGTGCCGACCACCGTCTCCGCATGCTGTTCTCCCTCATCCCCACACCGGTGGACGCCGCGGCTCCGGGGATAGATCGCCGTTGTGCGGCACCGGGTTTGCTGTCTTCGGCCCGAACACTAAGGCGGCCGCGTCACGACGGTCCTCATACCGGGAGGTGAATTCGTACCCCTACCGGAGTGGGAGAGATGCTGTGGCGACAGCAAGTCCGTGCCGACAGTGGGCGCAGACGGCACATGACTGAGTATGCCGAGCTGATCGGCGATAGCTGTCGTGCGGTGTGGAACACCGGGTTGGAGCAGCGCCGCGAATACCGGCGCAGAGACGCCTGGATCAACTACTACGAACAGACCGGGCAGCTCGCCGCCGCGAAGACCGAGCATCCGTGGTTGAGCGACGCTCCTGGACATTGCCTACAACAAACCCTGTTGGATCTGGACCGGGCGTGCCGGGAGCGGGGCACCTGGAAGGTGCGGTGGCGGTCCGCCCGGCGGTGGCGGCCGTCGTTCCGGTTCCCCGAAGGCAGCAAGATCCGCGTCGAGCGGCTGGGCCGTCGATGGGGCAGGGTGAGGCTGCCGAAGTTGGGGTGGGTGCGGTTCCGGTGGTCGCGCGCGTTGGGTGGGGTGATCCGGTCGGCAACGGTGTCGCGCGATGGCGCGCACTGGTATGTGTCGTTCCTGGTCGAGGACGGCAAGCAGAGCCCCGAACAGCACTCGTGCGCGAGCGTGGTCGGTGTGGACCGTGGTGTCGCGGTCGCTGTGGCCTGCTCGGATGGCAGCATGCACGACCGCGCATTCACCACACCCGCATAGCATTCACTCCTTCCCAACGCGACACCTGTCCGGCCCAACGTAATCGCTGACCTGGTCGAATCGGCGCAGGTAGCCGGGGCGGGTCACGCTGTGGACCCAGCATCGGCAAACGGATAGCGATCGACCGGGGCATCGAGACCGATGTGGTCGCCAGCGGGCGCGTGCCGCACAATAGGGAGCCGCGTGCGGCGCGTCCCGGCGTTCTTCCGCACCCGGACACATGCCGCGGCGACACAAGGTGTTGTGCTACACGGACTTGTCACCCACAAGGAGTAGTGTTCACAGGGTAGGCATTCCGTGACGGCAGCGGGCTTGGGAAAGGCGTGGAGACAGGATGAAACTGATCGATCGGGTGTCGGCCATCAACTGGAATCGGGTGCCCGACGAAAAGGATGCCGAGGTCTGGGACCGGCTGACCGGCAACTTCTGGCTGCCGGAGAAGGTCCCGGTCTCCAATGACATTCCGTCGTGGAACACCCTGACCGCCGACGAGAAGCAGCTGACCATGCGGGTCTTCACCGGCCTCACCCTGCTGGACACCATCCAGGGCACGGTCGGCGCGGTGAGCCTGATCCCGGACGCGCTGACTCCGCACGAAGAGGCGGTGCTGACCAACATCGCGTTCATGGAATCGGTGCACGCCAAGAGCTACAGCTCGATCTTCTCCACGCTGTGCTCCACCCGCGAGATCGACGAGGCGTTCCGCTGGTCGGAGGAGAACCGCAACCTGCAGCGCAAGGCCGAGATCGTGCTGTCGTACTACAACGGCGACGATCCGCTCAGGCGCAAGGTCGCCTCGACGCTGCTGGAGAGCTTCCTGTTCTACTCCGGTTTCTACCTGCCGATGCACTGGTCGTCCCGGGCCAAGCTCACCAACACCGCCGACATGATCCGCTTGATCATCCGCGACGAAGCGGTCCACGGCTATTACATCGGCTACAAGTACCAGAAGGGCCTCGAGCAGGTCTCCCAGGCCGAGCGCGACGAGCTGAAGAACTACACCTTCGAGCTGCTGTTCGAGCTCTACGACAACGAGGTCGAATACACCCAGGATCTCTACGACGAGGTCGGCCTCACCGAGGACGTCAAGAAGTTCCTGCGCTACAACGCCAACAAGGCGCTGATGAACCTCGGCTACGAGGGCCTGTTCCCCAAGGACGAAACCGAAGTCAACCCGGCCATCCTCTCGGCCCTGTCCCCCAACGCCGACGAGAACCACGACTTCTTCTCCGGCTCCGGCTCCAGCTACGTCATCGGCAAGGCCGTCAACACCGAAGACGAAGACTGGGAGTTCTGAACGGCCAGCGCTCGGCTGGTCGCATCCCAGCCGAGCGCTGGCCGAACTGATCCAGACTCAGGGAAACTCGACGACATGGCCGAAGACGAAATCGTAGATGTCTCGATCACTGCCGGTGATGCGGCGTGGTTAGCCGAGTTCACGCGCGGGCTCGTCGACGATGGCTTGGCGGCGTGCGGCAACATCATTCCGGGCGTCCGGTCGATATACCGCTGGGAAGGCCAGATCCACGATGACGCACAAGCGCTCGTCGTGCTACACACACGCGCGAGCCTGGTTCCCGCGATCATCGAACGGGCCGACGCCGAGCACCCCGACGAAACTCCGCAAGTCCTCGCGGTCCCCGTGACCGTTGCCCATCCCGGCTACCGCCAATGGGTCCTCGACTCCACACGAAACTGATTGCGAATCCTGCGTTCTCACAGGATGCGGCCGACGGTCGCCAGATCGGTCCGGCGGGATCGAGAGTGAGTCCGATCGAGCCGATCTCGCTGGAGACGTCGACGATGCGGGCGCCGGTGAAATCCGCTGAAGCGGTGCCGATTCGCAGGCTCGGTGAGCAGCGGCAGCATGGCGTCGGCGACCGCGACGACGACGACGCCGACGCCGACGCCGACGACATTGGTCTCGTAGACCGCGCGCAGGTCGTCGAGTCGGGGTCGGCGGGCACGCGGGAGCTGATGGCGGCAGCCGGAATCGGTGACGGCACAAGCGTTCCGGCGGATGCGTTCCAGGTCGACCATCGGAGTGGGCTGAGTCCGAATCGGGCCATGGTGGACACCACGCTCTCCATCCGGACGACTGTTGACAAACCGGAACACGGTTCCATATTTTATGGAACAACGTTCCATTTGGCTCCGGCCGCAATGGGCGTTCCTGTCCATCGCACCCGCCGGCCCGACTGAGACCGGCACAGAAGGAAATCGACATCATGAGTGAATCGACGTATGCAACCGAGACCGCCAGCCCGCCCGTCCAATCGGTCAGTCCGGTGGTGCTGTCGGCTCCTGACCGCGCCGTGGATCTGCAGGTGCGAGTCTCCGCGCCCGTGACCGGCAGCGAACTGCCGATCATCCTCCTCTCACACGGCCTCGGCTACTCGAACAACCTTTCCTCGCTGAACGGCTACGCACCCCTCGCCAACTTCTGGGCGGCGCGGGGTTTCGCCGTCATCCAGCCCACCCATCTGGACTCGAAGACGCTGAGCCGGAATCCCGTTGACCCCCAGGCGCCTCCGCACTGGCGATCGCGGGCTGAGGATATGACGCGCGTGCTCGACCAGCTCGACGTGATCGAGGCTGCCGTCCCGCACCTGCTCGGGCGCTTGGACCGAAGCAAGGTTGCCGTGGCCGGGCATTCGATGGGCGGGCATACCGCGAGCCTGCTGCTGGGTGCGCGACTCACCGATCCGCACGACGGAACGGAAGTGAACCTGGCCGAGCCCAGGATCAAGGCGGGTGTGCTGCTCGCCGCGCCCGGCAGAGGCGGTGATGCTCTCACCGAGTTCGTGCTCGAAAACTATTCCTTCCTCTCGACCATGGACTTCTCCGAGATGACGACGCCCACGCTCGTGGTCGCCGGTGACAAGGACACCTCTGCCCACCTGACGGTTCGGGGCGCGGACTGGCACGCCGATCCGTATTTTCTCTCCCCCGGCCCCAAGTCCCTGCTCACGCTGTTCGACGCCGAGCACGGACTCGGCGGGATCTCTGGGTACGACGTCGCCGAGACGACGGACGAGAACCCCGAACGAGTCGCTGCGGTCGGGCGGCTCACCTCGGCCTACCTCCGCTCCGAGCTCTACCCCGAGGATTCCTCATGGCAGACAGCGTGTGACGCGCTGACGGCCGGACCCGACCCGCTCGGACGGGTCGAGTCCAAGTAAGCCGAATCGAGGAGCAGGCCACCTGCCCGGCGCGGAATCAGTTCCCGCACCGGGCATTCGAGTCCTCAGATGCCGAGAACTATTTTGGCCGTGGTGAAGTAGATGATCAGGCCGGTGGCGTCGACCAGGGTGGTGACCATCGGGGCCGAGACGACCGCGGGATCGATGCGCAGCTTCTTCGCCAGCAGGGGCATGGTGCCGCCGATGGTGGCGGCCCAGCCGCAGATCAGCACCAGGGTGATGCCGACGACCAGGGCGATGCGGGGGCCGACGAACACGGCGCCGATGCCAAGGCCCACGGAGGCCAGCAGGGCACCCAGCACCAGGCCGACCCGGCATTCCCGCCAGATCACCCGGAACAGGTCCGACACCCTGACCTCGCCGACCGCGAGCGCGCGCACGCAGGCGGTGGCGGCCTGCGCACCCGCGTTACCGCCCGCGCCGATCAGCAGCGGGATGAACAGCGCCAGGTGCGCGGCCTGCTGCAAGGTGCCCTCGAAGAAGTCGGTCACGCTCACCGTGAGGGTCGCCGCGAGCAGCAACAGCAGCAGCCACAGCGCGCGATAGCGGGCCAGCTGGAACACCCCGGCGGCCATGTAGTGGCCTTCCCACGGCGCGGAACCCGCCTGACGTGCGACGTCCTCGCTGTCGGCTGCCTCGATCACCTCGACCGCGTCATCGATGGTGAGCAGCCCGACCAGCCGGTCCTCGCTGTCCACCACCGGCAGGTTGAGGTCGTTGGTCTCGCGCATCAACCGGGCGGCCTTCTCCGCGGAGTCGGTCGCGCGCGCGAAGGCGGGCTCGGTGACGACCAGCTCCGACACCATCGTCCCCGGCTCGCTGAGCACCAGTTCCCGCAGTTCGACGATGCCGGTCAGGCGCCTGCCCGCGTCGACGACGGGCAGCGTGTACACCGTCTCGGCGTTTCCGCCCTTGGCCCGCACCGTGCCCAGCGCCTCGGCCACGGTCAGCTCACGCGGCAGCGCCACCACCTCGGGCGTCATGTACTGCCCCGCGGAACCCTCCGGGTAGCCGAGCAGGCTCGCGGTCATCCGCCGTTCGCGCGGGCTCAGCCCGGCCAGCACCTTCTTGGCGACCTTGGCGGGCGCTTCGCGCAGCATGCGGGCCCGGTCGTCGGGCGCCATGCCCTCGACCAGTTCGCGGAAACTCTGATCGCGCAGACCCTGCAGGATCTGCTGCTGATCCACCGGCTCGAGCTCTTCGAAGACGGCCAGCGCCAGATCTTTGTCGAGCAGGCGGAACGCCATCCCGGCGCGCACCGCGTCCATGCGGGCGAGCTGATCGGCGATGACGTGCGGCGGGTGGTTGCCGAGCCAGTCCAGCGCGGCGTCCACACGGTGGGCTTCGACGATGTCCTGCAGGGACTCGGACAGCGTCGGGCGTACTTCGATGATGTCGGTCTGCGACATGGGAGGACCTCAGCACATGCGTGAGTGAACAAGGAGTGCGAAATTCACACCGCGGGCGCCTGCCCCGCCGTCGCAGATCAATCAGGCATGCGAAGGGGCGGCGCCGCGCGGCCTTCGACTGGGAGGTTCGCTGCGCATCGCAACCCCACCTCCTACTCGTCGTTGCCGCGGATCCGGGTATCCGCCACCATTCCGATCAACATCCCATGGACGTCGAAAACGTCCGCGTGCAGCTTACCTCGCTTCGGGGAGAATGATCACCTCATAGTGAGCGCGGTAACCGAACCGGTTTTGCGCACCACCGTGAAACGGTGACTCATCGACGCCGGGATAGCAAGGTTTGACGCACCCGGCGTCGAACTGTTCCCCCCAGGCCGGAGAACAGGGACAGTGTGTACCAAGCAGGCTCGGACATCGCAGACCACGGGCCGTCACCCAGCACCGCTCACGGAAGTCTCGAAGTGTCGACAGCCACCGCACTGATCCGCCGTCGCGCGATCGACTTTATGCGCAATCCGCACGGAATCTGTCGCCGCTGACGCAGGGTCTCCCCTGAATCCCCGCGCGTCCACCGCCGCCCCCACACGCCGCCGTTTCCCGACAGTGGCGTGGCCGCCGCATGCCGAGCACTCCAGCTGCACGGCGCCTTCTCGTCTTCGAAAGAACGAACAATGCCCCATCCCTCACCCACCTGGCGCGTCACTCGCGCGCGCTCCGCCGCCGTCGCTGTGCTCACCGGCCTGTCGGTGCTCACCGGTTGCGGCGAATCCGCGCCCGCCAAGACCGCCGACGGCAAGTACGTGCTCCGCTATCAAGGCGCCACGGGCCAGGTCGGCGCCTATGAGCTGGCCCAAGACCTGGGCTACTTCGAGAAGATCACGCTGCACTGGGAAGGCGACACCACCAGCGGTCCCGCCAATATCCAGGCCGCCGCGACGAATCAGGTCGAATTCGGCAGCGCGTTCAACGGCGCGGTGGTGAAACTGATCGCGGGCGGGGCGAAGGTCACCTCGGTGCTCAGTTCCTATGGCGCGGACGAACAGTCGTTCACCGGCTACTACGTGCGTGAGGACGCCGGCATCACGTCGGCGCGCGATCTCATCGGCAAGAAGGTCGCGGTGAACACCCTTGGCGCCCATCATGAATTCATCACCAGGGAGTGGCTGCATCAGCAGGGTCTTTCCGAGCAGGAGCTCGAGCAGGTGCAGCTGACCGTCGTGCCTCCGGCCAACACCGAGGACGCGGTACGCAAGGGCCAGGTCGAGGTCGGCGCCCTCGGCGGCGTCTTCCGCGACACCGCGCTCGGACGCGGCGGCATTCGCCCGCTGTACACCGACAAGGCCATCTTCGGCACGGCCGGCTACGGCACCTACGTCTTCCGCGACGACTACATCGCCAAGAATCCCGAGGCGGTACAGGACTTCGTTCAGGGCACCGCACGCGCGATCCGCTGGCTCCAGGTGACGCCCCGCGAGCAGGTGCAGGCGAAATTCACCGAGATCATCGCCGAGCGCGGCCGCAACGAGAACGCCGGCTTGGTGCCGTACTGGCTGAGTTCGGGAATCCCGGCGCCGGGCGCCGTGGTCGCGGAGAAGGAAATCCAGATCTGGATCGACTGGCTGGTGCGCAACGGCGAGCTGCCGAACGGCAAGCTGAAGGCCACGGATCTGTTCACCAACATGTTCAACCCGTACGCGAACGGCACCTACCGGCCGGAGAGCGGCCCGACCGGCGAGGCGGTGGCGGCGAAATGACCACGACCGCGACGAAACTGTCGCTCACCGGCGTGCACAAGGAATTCGCGGTGCGCGGCTCGCAGGAACGGTTCACCGCTGTCAAGGACATCTCGCTCGAATTGCGCGAGGGCGAGTTCCTGGTCCTGGTCGGGCCGAGCGGATCGGGCAAGTCGACCCTGCTCGACCTGCTCGGCGGGCTGAGCAAGCCGACCTCCGGCGAGATCCTGCTGGACGGCAAGCCGATCACCGGGCCGGGCTTGGACCGCGGCATCGTCTTCCAGCAGTACGCACTACTGCCGTGGCGGACAGCGCGCGCCAATATCGAGTTCGGCTTGGAGGCCAAGGGTCTGCGCCGCACAGCGCGCCGGGAGCTGGCCGAGCACTATCTCGAGCTCGTCGGGCTCTCCGGTTTCGGCGACCGCTACCCGCATGAACTGTCCGGCGGCATGAAGCAGCGCGTCGCCATTGCGCGCAGTCTCGCGTTCGACCCGGAGGTGCTGCTGATGGACGAGCCGTTCGCCGCGCTCGACGCGCAGACCCGAGAATCCTTGCAGGACGAGCTGTTACGCATCTGGCGGGCTACCGGCAAGACCGTCCTGTTCATCACCCACGGCATCGACGAGGCGGTCTACCTCGGCCAGCGGGTGGCGGTGCTGACCTCACGGCCGGGCCGGATCAAGGCCGTCGTCGACGTCGAGATCGATCGCAACGCGGGCGGCGACATCCGCTCCTCCGAACGCTTCCGGGACTACCGCCACGAGATCTGGACGCTGCTGCAGAGCGAGGTCCAGCGGGCGGCGAGCTTGGAACGCGAGTCGCTGTCCGACCACCCTGCCCCTGCCGAATCCACCACCGAGAGGGCGGCCCATGTCTAGTGCGATTCAGCTCACCGAGCGCCCGATTCAGCAGAGCGCGGCCGAGCCGCCGCGGCCCGTCTCGGTGCGCCGTGCGTCGAGCGCGGCCCCGCTGGTCGCGAATGTGGTCCGCGTGGCCGGCCGGTTCGCCTGGCGGCTGTTCAAACCGACGTTCGTGATCGCGCTGTTCCTGCTGGTGTGGCAGTTCGCCCCCACCGTCGGGCTGGTGGACGAGGTGTTCCTGCCACCCTTCTCGGTGGTCGCCCAGGCGTTTACCGACCTGGTGGCGAGCGGGGAGATGTGGACGCACATCTCCGCGAGCCTGAACCGTTCGCTGGTCGGATATTCGATCGCGTTGGCCGTCGGCATTCCGGTGGGCGTTTCGATCGCCTGGTACAAACCTGTGGCGGACTTCCTCAACCCGATCCTGGAGCTGTTCCGCAACACCGCTGCGCTGGCGTTGCTTCCGGTCTTCCTGCTGATCCTCGGCATCGGCGAAACCTCGAAAGTCGCCATCGTCGTGTACGCGAGCTTCTTCCCGATCCTGCTGAACACGATCACGGGCGTGCGTACCGTCGACCCGCTGCTCATCAAATCGGCCGCATCGCTGGGCTTCTCGCCGCTGCGGCTGTTCCAGAAGGTGATCCTGCCCGCGGCGTTGCCGTCCATCTTCACCGGTCTGCGGATGGCGGCGGCCAGCTCGATCCTGGTGCTGCTGGCCGCCGAAATGTTCGGAGCGAGAGCCGGACTCGGCTATCTGATCACCGCAGCGCAGCAGAATTTCGCGATCCCGAACATGTACGCCGGAATCCTCGCCATCTCGCTGCTCGGTCTCGGGTTCAACGGGCTGCTGGTCACACTCGAACGCCGCCTGTCACGGTGGCGCGTCCCGGCCAACGCGTGACCATGTCCGCTCGATATCCGCTCACCGGGAGTCGGATCGGCATGACGCTGACGAAACGCCGCGTCATCGATTTCATGCGCGTCTGCCGCAGCGCTTGTCGTCCTGGCAACCCCCTGCTCCTCCGCTCCAGCACCGGCCTGATCTCTATCTCGAAGTGAGTTAACGAAATGACCGCCGTACAAGAAACCTCCACCTCCGCCGCGACCGACACGGTGCACATCGCACCGGTCGCCGGTTACATCGGCGCCGACATCTCCGGCGTCGATCTGCGTCAGCCGCTGACCGACCAGCAGGTCGCGGCGATCACCGACGCGCTGCACACCTACAAGGTGCTGTTCTTCCGCGATCAGCACATCGATCACGCCCAGCAGATCGCCTTCTCCCGCCGGTTCGGCGTCGTCACCCCGTCGCACCCTTATGACGATGACGCACCGACCGAGTACCCGGAGATCCTCGCAGTCGACAGTCGCCTGTACGAAAAGCGTTTCGGGGTACGGAAGTTCAGCTACAACAATCACTGGCACACCGATGTCTCGGCGCTGATCAACCCGCCCGCGGCCTCGATCCTGCGCGCCGAGATCGCGCCGGAACGTGGCGGGGACACCGGCTGGACGAACCTTGTGGCCGCCTACGAGAACCTGCCGGCGTCGGTCAAGCGGTTCGCCGAAGGACTGCGTGCCGAGCACCGGTTCGGCGGCAACCGGCCCGCCTGGAACTCCGACAGCGACTACGCGAAGAAGGTCGCGGCCGCGCCGTTGGTCACCGAGCATCCGGTGGTCCGGGTGCACCCCGTGACCGGTGAGCGGGCGCTGTTCGTCAATCCGGGCTTCACCACACGTATCGTCGGGCTGTCCCCCAGCCAGAGCGACGCGGTGCTGAAGCTGCTGTTCGACGAGGTGACCAACCCGGCGTACACGGTCCGGTTCCGCTGGGAGAAGGGCAGTCTCGCGTTCTGGGACAACCGCGCGACCGCGCACCTCGCCCCGAGCGACCTGAACCACCTCGACGTCACCCGGGTCTTGTACCGCACGACACTCGAGGGTGACATCCCGGTGGGCGTGGATGGTGCGCCGTCGAAGTCCATCGCCGGGGAGAAGTTCACCGGCGCGTAGGGAGCGGACAGGCGAGACCGGCCGAGCATCCTCGGGGCGCTCGGCCGGTCTATGTCAGCCGTCACTCCTGACGTTCTCCCTGCGCACCGGGCTCGATGGTCGCCTCCACCGCGATCTCGACCTCCTCCCAAGTGGGTACATGACGCACCCAGCCGGGAATCGGATCGGACTGCACCCCGAACAGGTACCGGTGCGGCACCAGATCGCGCAGCGCGCGGTGCACGTCGAGGCGGTCGTCGATCATGTGGGTGATGCCGAGTTCGGCGCAGTGCACCGCCTTGTCCGCCCGCGCGCGGCAGAAGCGCACGTTGTCGCGCGCGATCCCGGTCCGGTCGTAGAAGTCGTGGTGGTCGAACCACTGGCGGGTACGCTGCTCGACCCGAGGACCGCATTTCGAGATCACCCAGGCCCGGCCTCCGAAACGCCGGACCAGACGGGGCAGGACCTCGAACGCGCCCGGACTGGGCGGCGTGCGCAGTGCTTCGGCGAGGCCGCCGGACAGGAATACGGTGTCCTCGTCACCGGCCGCCAAGGCGGCTCCCTGGATGACTCGGCCGAAGTCGACGCCGAGTCGAGGTTGTCTTTCTTCGTTCATACGACGTCCAGCGTGACCGATCCGGGCCTCCCGACGCCAGCGAATTCCGCAGGACGGCCATCATCCGCGCGCCGGGCTGCCCGAAGCGATGGCAATCAGCGCGATCACCCTGGCGGAACTGTCGGCCGGACCGCATGAGGTGCGACGCAACGACGAACAAGACTCCTATGACGAGCACGTCGAGCGCGCCCGCCGCCTGGATGTGCTCCAGCGGGCCGAGAACGAGTTCGACCCGATCCCCTTCGGCGCGGAAGCCGCGCGAATCTACGGCAGGGTCTGCGCCGGCGTCATCAGCGTCGGACGTAAACCGCGCCGCCGAGTCGCCAATCTGATGATCGCCGCGGTGGCCATCGCCGAACAGTTGCCACTGTTCACGACGAACCCGGATGATTTCCGAGGACTGGACGAACTACTGACTGTGGTCGCCGTAACACGTCCTGAGGTGCCGACTGATCGCATACGCCGCTGAGCGTTGACCACTGACATGTGCCAGCCGGTCTCGCGGCACAGCTCGTGATCAACCGAATCCTGCTGCGGCAGTTGGCGTTCAACCATTTCGCCAAAGTTCGGCGGACATCCGGCCGGTCGGTTTTACTTGTCGCTTATGACTTCCACTTCCACCACCGTCACCGGGCTACCCCCGATGGCCGCAGGCCGCCTCCGCAACACCAAGCGCTTCGTGGCCGACCCGATTACCTTCCTCTCCGACTCTATGGCTCAGCACGGCAACGTATTTCAGTTCCAGCTGATTACCGGGAACATGGTCGGGATCACCCATCCCCACCACATCAAGTACATCTTGCAGGAACGCATGGCCAACTTCACCCGCGAGACCCAGATGTACGACATCATCGAACCGTTCGTTGGCCGCGGGCTGGCGACCATCGCCGACCACAACCGGTGGCGACGCAACCGACGCCTCGTCCAACCTGCCTTCCACCACAAGAAGATCAATGCGCTCAGCGAGATCATGGTGGCCGAGATCGACTCCCTGTGTGACGAATGGGCCGAACATGCCCGCGCCGGACGCACGATCAACATCGGCGAGCAGATGAGCCACCTCACATTGCGGATCGTGGTGCGGGCGCTGTTCGGATTGGATCCGCACGGCCCGGAGGTCACCGGCTTCTCACACGCGACGCAGAAGGTGAATGCCGAATTGGGGAAGTTCGTGCGAATGCCCCTGGTCCCTTTGAAGTTTCCGACGCCGAGCCACCGGCGCTTCTGGCGGGCTATCGCCGAGATGGATGCCATCGTCTACACGGTGATCGACAAGCTGCGCGACGCTGACAGCGGCGGCCTGCTCTCTATGCTCATGCGCGCCACGGACGAAGATACCAACGAGAGCCTCACCGACAGCGAGCTGCGCGACGAGGTCGTCACCATGCTCTTCGCCGGTCACGAGACCAGTTCCTCGGCCCTGACGTCGGCCATGCTGCTGTTGCAATTGCATCCAGAGGTGCGTCAGCGGCTGCGCGATGACGTTGACGCCGCCTTGCCCGGCGGGCACGCCACCATGACCGACCTGCCCGCACTGCCCTACAGCAAGCAGGTGCTGGAGGAGGTGTTGCGGCTCAAACCACCGGCATGGATGGGACAACGTCGCGCCGCCGAGGACGACGAGATCGGGGGCTACCACATCCCCGCAGGCACTCCGCTGATGTTCAGCTACTACCACGCACACCGGAACCCCGAGTGTTGGGACCAGCCCGACACCTTCGACCCGGACCGCTTCGCCGCCGACGCGGTCGCCACCCGTGACCGGAACGTGTATCTGCCCTTCGGTGCGGGCGGGCACCTCTGCATAGGCAACGCGTTCGCGATGATGGAGATGCAGCTCGCGCTCTCGACCATCATGAGACGGTTCGAGTTCACCATCGAGAACCCGGACCTCACCCCGACGTCCGCGCTGACCCTCAACACCAAGTTCCCAGTCATCGCGACGCTGACCGAACGGCGATAGCGCTGCGAACGCTGGCGTGATCGCAAATCCGAGATCCTGCGCACGCACTGCGCCGAGGTCGGCACCGACTTCGACGCGGTCGTGCGCTCCTCGAACTTCAACGTCGCGATCGGCGCGACCGAAGCCGCCTACGACACCTCCGGCATCGAACTCTTCGAACGGGAGGTGATACCTGCCCTGCGCAAACAGTGCTACCGCTCGATTGCCTGCAGCCGCACGATCGGCGGCGGTACGAGGAAGGCAATGCCGTTGGACTTGGCGGCGAAGTTCAGCCGTAACCCCGTCTTCGGAGTGCGAGCGTAGGGCACGCGGCGGACTACCACTGCCAACTGGTCCACACCCGCAACTGTCGAACACGGCAACGTGGAACGAAGTTCACCCGCCCACGTGTCTCCTTTGGCCACATACTGACCGTGGAATACGGGCGGCCCCACCAGTGTCGGTCGAACCGATCCACTCCACCACTCCTTGACGGACTCGATGGCATCTTCCCACCGCGACGGTGCAGCTGTGGACCGCGGGTCGACCGGACACAAGACGGCGCTGATCGGCCCCTCACGACTGGTCACCTCCACTGGGACGGCGACCGTACGGTTGGCTCGGCGCGCACCGGAGCGGTCATAGGCGACGTCGCCTATTCGCATGTCTATCCCCAGGCAGTGCGTCCACTTCCACCTCTCGGTGTCGACCACGAGTACCGCTGGCCATGCAGAAGTCGTGGTCGGATCCATGGGGAGAGCACGCCCTGCGACCTCGCCGTACGTCTGACACAGCAGCAGCACCTGCCGATATGCTCGGACGGCAGCCGCGCCCGCTCCGTCGAGAATCGATCGAGCGAGGGCGTCGCAGGCCCGGCGAAGTGTGCTCTGGACCTGCGGCAGCGATGGCACCCACAGCCAGCATCCGGCGACCGATACCTCTGCCTCGACCTGCCTGAGGAGATCACCCTGCCGTTCCGCGACGCTGCCGGCTCGGACGAACTCGCCGTGGGCAGCCCAGATGATGTGCCTCCGGTTGTCTTCGTTCCGCCACTGTGTCGGCAGGTCCTGCAGGAAGCGCCGACCTGCCAGCATGTGTTGCTCGTACTCACGGATCGGCATCATGTCGAGCTGATCGCTCTGCCGCGAAGCCGGGGTGAGCAGAGCACTGACGACCCCGGTGGCCACCCCGGCCCATTCCTCCGCGCCGGGGTCTTCACCGCTGACGAGTTTCTTGACAGCCGCAGTCGCCGCTAGGTTGATCAGCGCTATCGCCAATACGGTCAAGTCCATCTCAGCTCCCTCGTTGACAACCTTTTCGCCGCTCCAGTGCCGGTGGATGCGCCAGTGAGGGTTGGGGTGCCATCGGCTGGTCGGTATTCCGATAGCCGACAAGTCTGGTCCTGACGCACATGCTGGGCAGGGCACCCAAGGGCTGGAATCGCTCACTCCTAGGGTGAACCCTGGAGCCGGACGGTTATTTGAATGCGCCCTGCTGCTGCCACCAGGTGAACAATTGCGCGGCGCCGTCCGGGCTGTCGGCGAATGCCTCGCCGAGGGTAAGGGCGGGCTCCGCGCTCCAGACGATCTCCGGGACGGCAGGGCTTTCGATGGTGGCCATCCGGCAGGTCATCTGGCCGGTCGCCTGGGGCTGGCCATGCGACGCGTACGGGCCCGGCATGCTGCCATCCGGACACTTGACGACCTGACCGGAGGACTTGGCGGTATAGCCGCTGCGGAGTGCCGAGACGTCGGGGTACAGGGTGAACGAGGCGCGCGGGACGGACGCGGTTGCGGAGCAGAACAATCCGGCTGACTCGCCGGGTTGCGGCGGACTGGGCAGACAGTTGCTCTGGTCATATCCGGGTGGCAGCAGGCTCAGCAGTTGGCGCTCCGCGGATGTGAACCGGTTGGTCGCTGCGGTTTCGGTGGTCTGAGCAGTGTTCGCATCGGGCCGTTGCGAGAGCAACACCCCGAGGCCGACCGCGACCGCGAGCACCACGAGTCCCGCGGCGACCACGGGTATCCACACGCGCCGTTTCGGTCGGGCGGGCTGGGCTGGTCGGGGCGGGGTGGGCTGGGCTGGTAAGGGCGAGGCCGGTGAGGGTGGAACCTGAGGGGCGGGTCCAGGTGGCGGACCGAGCCACTCGGCAGGTGGCCGACTCGCTTTGGTCGGCAGCGGCTCCGGTTGCCACTGCGCCTTGTTGACGATCGTGGTGGCCAGTCTGCCGGCGAGGATTCTGGCGGCTGTGTGCTGGTCGGCGCTGTCGAGCGCGTCGTGGGCGGCGCGGGCCAGATCGCCCGCGCTGGGGTAGCGGTCGGCGGGGTCTTTCGCCATTCCGCGTGCGATGACGGAGTCGAACGCCACGGGGATTCCCGGGTTCACCGCGCTGGGTCGAGGGATCGGGTCGAACAAGTGGGCGGTGATCAGTAGCTCGAGGCTGTCAGCAGGATAGGGGCGAGTGGCGGTGAGGCATTCGTGGAGCACGCAGGCGAGCGCGTAGATGTCGACGCGGTGGGATATCTCCCCTTGCTGAAAGCGTTCGGGCGCCATGTAGGCGTAGGTTCCCACGGCCGTGCCCGTACTGGTCAGCACGGTACTGGTGGCCGAGTGGGCGATGCCGAAGTCGACCAGATAGGCGAAGTCGTCGTCGGTGACGAGGATGTTGGCGGGCTTGATGTCGCGGTGGATCAGTCCGTCGGCGTGTGCCGCATCCAATGCCGCGGCGACTTGGCCGATAATCGCGACGGCGCGTGCCGGGGCCATGGCACCGTGACTGGTGAGGAGACCGCGGAGATCCTTCCCCCGCACCAGCCGCATGTCGATGAAGAGCATTCCGTCGATCTCGCCGTAGTCGTGGATCGGGACGATGTGCGGTTCCTGCAGGCGCGCGGCGGCACGGGCCTCCCGGCGGAACCGTTCACGGTACTGCTTTTCGGCGGCCAGATGTTCGGGCAGGAGTTTGAGGGCCACCGTGCGATCCTTGGCGGTGTCGTACGCCTCGTAGACCTCCCCCATGCCGCCGTGGCCGAGCAGCGTTCTGAGCTGGTAGTGCCCGAAGTGGGCGCCTACCCGCGATCCTGGCGTGGGCTGGCTCATGCCATCGTCCACGGGATCTGGACGGTTGCGCCGCGCAGTTGTTCGGTTGGGACGCCTGCTGCGACCACAACAGACGGATCGTCTGACGCGATGTCGGTTCCGTCGATGAGCGTGCCCCGGGTCGGCGGTGGCTGTATCAGATACGTGGGCGCAGTTGTCTGACGCGTCGCGGGTGCCTGACGCTGGGGCGCGGGAGCCTGAGACGTGGGCGCAGGTGCCTGGGGCGCGGGCTGCTGCCGCTGTGTCGGCGCAGGTGCCTGGGGCGCGGTCTGCTGACGCTGGGGCGCGGGCGCCTGAGGCGCGGGCTGCTGATGCTGTGTCGGCGCAGGTGCCTGAGGGGCAGGCTGCTGACGCTGGGGCGCAGGAGCCTGAGGCGCGGTCTGCTGATGCTGGGGCGCAGGAGCCTGAGGGGCAGGCTGCTGACGCTGGGGCGGGGGCGCCTGAGGCGCGGGCTGTTGGTGCTGGGGCGCAGGAGCCTGAGGCGGAGGTGCAGGTGCCTGAGGCGGAGGTGCAGGTGCCTGAGGCGCAGGCTGCTGACGCTGGGGCGCAGGAGCCTGAGGCGCGGGCGCTCGAGGCGCAGGCGCGGGCGCCTGAGGCGCAGGAGCCTGAGGCGGAGGGGCAGGAGCGTCACGCGGGGGCGCAGGCGCATCACGCGGAGGGGCAGGCGCATCACGCGGGGGCGCAGGCGCATCACGCGGGGGCGCAGGCGCATCACGCGGGGGCGCAGGCGCATCACGCGGAGGCGCAGGCGCATCACGCCGAGGCGCGGGAGCCTCACGCGGCGGCCCGAAAGGTACCGGAGCTGGTGCAGGTGTGGGTCCGACCGGTGCTTGCGCTGGTGCCGGTGTCTCGGATGGGACGGCAGCATCCCTGTCCCCGGTGCTGTGGGCGGGGCGAGTGAATGTCTGTCCAGTGACGACATCGACGAGGACGAAAGTATTGATGACCACGTTCGGTTCCACGACTACCACCGCGCCTGGGTGGTATCCCTCCCACGGCTGGCCGATGTACACCGGAGCACGGGTCAGCGGAACCGGCGGGGTCAGTGGGTTGCCGCAGTAGCAGCGAGCGCGGGGAATGCCGTAGTCGTCGACGAGCACGGCGGTTCCGGCCTGCATCACGGCCTGGAAGGGAGTCGGGCGCTGACCGTCGAAGCCGTGATTGGTCACCCGGGTGTCCGCGCGGAGCAGGACCGGGGTCAACTCACGCAGATAAGCGGGCAGGTCGGACTCCGTCAGTGGACGTCCGCCACTCCAGTACAGCGTCGGATCGGCGTTGAGGGCCGCGACGAACGCGGCAGCCTCAGCGGGATGCGACATGAGGAAGGCGATCATCTGTTCGCGGTCGCAGCTGGCGTTGTCCAAAGTGCCGCCGTACAACCTCTCCCGGTCGCCCGGGTAAGGCTGCGAGACCAGGTCCGTGCCGTCGCCTTGTGGCGGGACCGTGGGAAACTTCGCATTCGTCGGCGGCAGCGAAGCAGTGGGCGGCGTGAAGGGATCCGGGCCCGGGTCGTCGATTCGAGCGAGCACCACCTCACCGCCACGCTCGTCGGACCCTGAAACGGTGAGATACAGTGCGGCCCCCGCGCCGCCGCCCAGTAACAGCAGCACCAACAGGGCCAATAGTGGCCAGTATCGTCGGACTACCACCACATAGCCTCCGGGCAATCACCCATTTCGGCTACTCCTACTCATCGTAGACCCGGCCGATCCGCCGATCCCTCCACCTGCCGCCAAGATCGCTTTTCAAGATCAACGGCACATGGCTGCGGCATTCGCGAGAAAGCCCCTCCGTCATGTGCCGCTGATCTTGAAGCCGCGCGGCGTTCTATCCGGCGCAGGAGGCGACGTTACGTGCGGACAGTCCGCAATGGCCCTATCTACGGCGGGTGAGTTCCACGCGGTCGGCGAGTTGTTCCGGAGCCCCTGGCGGTGAGAAGTAGATCTCCATGACCACGCGATCCTGCGATTCCACCTTGATCAACGTGCGCATCGGAATCGTCTTGCCGGTGAACTGCGGTCCGAGAATGCCGGGGTCGGTGAACTCGCCGGCCATGCTGATATCACCTCCACCGCCGGAGTTCTGGGCCCCTTTGTAGCTCATCGTCATGGGCGTGACGCTGTCGACGGTGGTCCATTCGTAGCGGTTGTCGGTCGGGGCGTAGCCGAGTAGGCCCAGCCGGTAGTACGGTGCACCACCGGGCGTTCCCTCCGCCTCCTCTTGGAGGAAGTTGTTGCCGGTCTTGCCGATCCAGTGCCAGCGCGACACGATCTCGCGACGGACCGGGCTGTCGGCCGTGCCTCCGGCGACGAAAGTCGACTTCGCGCCGGTCCATTCGCCGACGAGAACATTCAGCCGCTGGTGGCCCGCATCCTGCTGTTGGGGCCGCTCGGCGGTCGATTCGGCCGCTGCGGGCAGAGGCTGCGTCTGGTCCGAACAACCGGCGCCGAGAACCGTGAGCGCGGCCGAGGCGACAGCGGCCAGTGTTCGAGACAGTGTTCTGCGCAAGGAAAATCCTTCTGGGAGAGAGCGTCTGGGGAGACGCGTCAGCCAAGGGTGCTGCGGAAATGTCGCACGACGTGTTCCACGGCCTGGCTTACGGTCGGTTCCCGGTCGTAGAAGTCGAACTGCGTGCCCTCGATCCAGATCAGCTCTTTCGGACCGGCCAGCTGGGCGTGGAAGGCCCGAGCGCCGTCCGGAATCGCGCCGTTCTCGCTGTGCACCAACAGCGTGGGAATCGTGATGTTGCGGGCGACCGGGATGGCGTTGTAGGTCAGCCACTCGTTCCAACCCTGCACCGCGAATCGGTTCGCCCATTCCGGCACCGCGCCGCGAGTGACGTCGACGTAGTAGGGGAAGTCTCCGGACATCGCGGCTGAGGGATCGGTGGTGCTCACCGCTGCGACGTAGTCGACCCCGCCGGTGTTCTCGTAGCGGGCGCGAGCCGCGAAACCTGCCGCCAGCCGCTGGGATACGCCTTCCTTCCCGCCGTACATCAGTGCGACCAACTCCGGATCGTGCAGCCAGGGCGCGACCATCGCCAAGGACCGGACCCGCTCGTCGCCCGCAGCATTCACCGCCGTATAACCACTGCTGGCGCACACGCCCAGCGCGCCGATGCGCTGTGCGTCGACATCGGAGCGTCCAGCTAGGAAAGTGACCGCGGCACGGATGTCGCGACTCTTGCGCGACGGAGATTCGAGGTCACGCGGCTCACCACCGGATTCGCCGTAGTGGGTGAAATCGAAATCCAATGCGGTGAAACCTTGTTCGGCCAGTCGCCGGGCATACACCTGCGGCATCTGCTCCTTCACGGTGAGCCACGACCCGGTGACCACCACGGCGGGCAGCCGGGTGTCCGCTGCGTCGGCCGGGCGGTAGAGCCGACCGACCAGAAGGACGCCGTCACTGTCGAAAGTGACCTTTTCGACCTGAACCTCAGAAACCATGGCACCACTGTGTGCAGTGACCGCTGGACCGTCCAATAACAGCTGTGATAACCAATGGTTATGGAGGCACATCTGCGGGACCTGCGATACTTCACGGTTCTCGCCGAGGAACTGAACTTCACCCGCGCCGCCGAGCGCCTGTTCATCACCCAGCCCGCGCTGAGCAAACAAATCCGCCAGCTCGAACAACAATTGCGGGTCACCTTGATCGTCCGGGACAAGCGCGGCATCGGCTTGACCGCGGCGGGCGAGGCCCTGCTGCCGCAGGCACGAGTACTGCTGGAGCAATGGCGCGAAGCACAACGCGTCGTCGCTGACGCTGCCGAGAACTCGGTGCTCACCGTCGGCATGTCCACCAGCGTCGGCCGGGGACTGCTGTGTGCCGCGCGCGAAGGCTTCGTGCGGAATCGCCCCGCCTGGCGCACCAGAATGCGTCAGGTCAACTGGGACGACCCCACCGCCGGACTCGGCTCCGGTGAGGTCGACGTCGCCTTCGTCTGGCTGCCGTTCCCCCAACACGACTCGTTCGACGTGCGTGTGCTGGTCCGGGAGCCGCGCTGGGTCGCGTTCTGCCACGACCACTGGCTGGCGGGACGCGACGGCGTCGACTTCACCGAACTACTCGACGAGCCGTTCATCGCGATGCCGGACAGCGCCGGTTCCCTACGCGACCACTGGCTCGCCGTCGCCGAGCGCGGCGGCCGTCCCGCCCGGATCGGGGCGACGGTACGGAACGCCGAGGAAACCTTCGCCGCGGTCGAGGAAGGCAGCGGCATCGTCCTGTTGTCCGAGGGAAACGCGAAGATCTACCGCCGCCCCGGAATCGGCGTCACGCCGGTCACGGGCATCGAGCCCGCGGTCATGGCGATCGCCTGGCGCAAAGATGATCACCGCGCCACCATCCGCGACTTCGTCGAGGCAGCCGCGAGCGCCGCAGGCACGTAGAAAGGTCTCACCTGCGACCACATCAGGCAATAACCGCAGGTATAAGGACGTTCTGTTGCTGTCGTTCGGTCAGGCGGCGCGGGTGATCGATCAGTGCGCCGTCGTCCGGAACTTCGTCCAGGCAGATCCGAACGCGGGGCGCTTTAAACCGAAATAGCCGGCGCGAGACGGGATCTCACGCCGACCGGTACCCTCCGTCTACAGCATGCAGGACACGCAACCCTCGACTTCGGTTCCCTCCAAAGCCATTTGGCGCAGGCGGATGTAGTAGAGGGTCTTGATGCCCTTGCGCCAGGCGTAGATCTGGGCGCGGTTGAGGTCGCGGGTGGTGGCGGAGTCCTTGAAGAACAGCGTCAGCGACAGGCCCTGGTCCACGTGCTGGGTGGCCGCGGCGTAGGTGTCGATGATCTTCTCGTAGCCGATGTCGTAGGCGTCCTCGTAGTACTCGAGGTTGTCGTTGGTCATGTAGGGCGCCGGGTAGTAGACGCGCCCGATCTTGCCTTCCTTGCGGATCTCGATCTTCGACGCCACCGGGTGAATGGAGCTGGTGGAGTGGTTGATGTAGGAGATCGAGCCGGTCGGCGGCACCGCTTGGAGATTCTGGTTGTAGATGCCGTGCTCCATGACCGAGGCCTTCAGCTCAC
This sequence comes from Nocardia amamiensis NBRC 102102, assembly GCF_001612745.1. Classification (GTDB taxonomy): domain Bacteria; phylum Actinomycetota; class Actinomycetes; order Mycobacteriales; family Mycobacteriaceae; genus Nocardia; species Nocardia amamiensis. The sequence goes on from NZ_BDBA01000001.1 coordinate 39,578, forward strand.
GCCAGTCGTCCTGGGTCGGGATATGCACGCCCGCCTCGGCGAACAGTTGCCGCACGCGATCGGTCTTCGGCTCCCACACCTGATCGGTGTACTTGTCGAAGTACTCGCCGCTGGCGTACTTCGATTCCGGGAAGCCACCGAAGTAACTGCCGCGCTCGATCGCGATCTTGTTCGACGCCCGGATCGCGTGGTAGACGACGGTATAGAAGTAGATGTTGGTGAAGTCGACGCCCTCTTCGGACCCGTAGTGGACCCGCTCCCGCGCCAGGTAGCCGTGCAGATTCATCTGCCCGAGGCCGATGGCGTGCGAGTGGTTGTTGCCCTGCTCGATGGACGGCACCGAGTAGATGTGCGTCTGGTCCGACACCGCGGTCAGCGCCCGGATCGCCACCTCGACGGTTTGGGCGAAGTCGGGTGAGTCCATCGACTTGGCGATGTTCAGCGAGCCCAGATTGCAGGAGATGTCCTTGCCCACCTTCGCGTAGGACAGGTCGTCGTTGAACTCCGACGGCGTGGACACCTGCAGGATCTCCGAGCACAGGTTGGAGTGGGTGATCTTGCCCGCGATCGGGTTGGCCCGGTTCACCGTGTCCTCGAACATGATGTACGGGTAGCCGGACTCGAACTGCAGCTCGGCGATGGTCTGGAAGAACTCGCGCGCCTTGATCTTCGACTTGCGAATGCGCTTGTCGTCGACCATCTCGTAGTACTTCTCGGTGACGTCGATGTCGGCGAACGGCTTGCCGTAGATGCGTTCAACGTCATACGGCGAGAACAGGTACATGTCCTCGTTCTTCTTGGCCAGCTCGAACGTGATGTCCGGGATGACCACGCCCAGCGAGAGGGTCTTGATGCGGATCTTCTCGTCCGCGTTCTCCCGCTTGGTGTCCAGGAACCGGTAGATGTCGGGGTGGTGCGCGTGCAGGTAGACCGCGCCCGCGCCCTGACGCGCGCCGAGCTGGTTGGCGTAGGAGAACGAGTCCTCCAGCAGCTTCATGATCGGGATGACACCCGAGCTCTGGTTCTCGATCTTCTTGATCGGCGCGCCGTGCTCGCGAATGTTGCTCAGCAGCAACGCGACACCGCCGCCGCGCTTGGACAGTTGCAGCGCGGAGTTGATCGAGCGCCCGATGGACTCCATGTTGTCCTCGATGCGCAGCAGGAAGCACGACACCGGCTCGCCACGCTGCTTCTTGCCCGAGTTGAGGAACGTCGGCGTGGCCGGTTGGAAACGGCCGTCGATGATCTCGTCCACCAGCTTGCTCGCCAGCACCTCGTCACCGGCGGCGAGGGTGAGCGCGACCATGCAGACCCGGTCCTCGAACCGCTCCAGGTAGCGCTTGCCGTCGAAGGTCTTCAGCGTGTACGAGGTGTAGTACTTGAACGCGCCGAGGAAGGTGGGGAACCGGAACTTCTTGGCGTAGGCCCGCTTGAACAGCTTCTTGATGAACCCGCGGCTGTACTGGTCGAGAACCTCCGCCTCGTAGTAGTTCTCCTCGATCAGATAGTCGAGCTTCTCGTCCAGGTTGTGGAAGAAGACGGTGTTCTGATTGACGTGCTGTAGGAAGTACTGGTGGGCGGCCTCACGGTCCTTGTCGAACTGGATCCGGCCGTCCGGGCCGTACAGGTTCAGCATCGCGTTGAGGGCGTGGTAGTCCAAGACCTCGCCCGCTTCCGCGCCGCGGACCGGTGCTTGCTCTAAGCGAGCTGCTTTTCCGGTCGGTGCTGTCGTTGCTGTTGCCAAAACAATCCCAATCCCTCTCGGACGCGCTCGACGTCCTCAGCGGTTCCCATGAGTTCGAAGCGATACAGGTACGGCACCCCGCATTTGCGCGAGATCAGCTCGCCCGCATAGCAATAGGTCTCGCCGAAGTTCGTGTTGCCCGCCGCGATGACGCCGCGCAGCAGCGACCGGTTGTGCGGATCGTTCAGGAACTTGGCGACCTGCCGCGGCACGAAATCCTTCTCGGAACGGTTGCCCCCGAGCACGTGCCGACCGCCCCCGTAGGTGGGGACGATCAGCACGTACGGTTCGTCTACGCGCAGTGAGTCGGCGGTGTGCAGCGGGATGCGAGTCGCCGGGAGACCCAGCTTCTCGACGAAACGATGTGTGTTCTCCGAAGCGCTGGAGAAGTAGACCAGCGCCGTCGTCTCCGACATGGTCGCCTTCCTCTTCTCAGGAGTGCCAGGCACTCGGCCCCTCGGATGAACCGGAAGCGATGGACGCGATCAGGCCGCCACGGTCGCGAGCGACTTGATGCGGTCGGGCCGGAATCCCGACCAGTGATCGTCCCCTGCCACCACGACCGGCGCCTGCAAGTACCCGAGCGCCATGACGTAGTCACGCGCCTCGTCGTTCTCCGAGATATCGATGACCTCGTAGTCCACCCCGGCCTTGTCGAGGGCCTTGTAGGTGGCGTTGCACTGGACGCAAGCGGGCTTGGTGTACACGGTGACGGTCATTGATGTCCCTCTCTCCTTGTGCCTGATCCACAGCTTGTGATCCGTATGTGCACGATCCGACATACTGCGCAAACTCCTGGATCCGGACTCGAAGCCCTGGTCAACCACGGTTGGCCGTCTCGTGTCTCGCGCCCTCTTCCAGTACCGAAGACACTACACCTAGTGGCCGACAGATTCATCCAACACGACATGTAGCGAGTCACATCGATGAAATTCCACGCGGAGAAGTACCAGGATGCTCGATTCCCCCTCCGCAAAAAGAGTGACTCAGATCACCCTTAGAGGCTTCAGCTAATCAACAGCAAACATCAGGCAAAAGCCGAGGGCCGTCGCTACCGCGGTAACGACGGCCCTCGGCGGAGACCGGGAGTGGAGCTTACACGGACGCCAGTTCGCCGCGCGTGGCCTCGACCAGGTCCCGCACCGAACTCGCCAGCTTGGTCAGCGCCTCCGCGTCATCGCGCGGATGCGAGGAGGCGAACCGCTCGCCGATCACGCCGAAGTGCAGGTGCGCGGACTCGACGACCTTCGCACCGGCCACGCCGAGCGCCTTGACCGCGTCCCCGTGCGCCCACTGCGCCGCGTTCGGGCTGATCGACGCGCTGACCACAGCGGCGGGCTTGCCCGTGATCGCGCCGGCGCCGTACGGACGCGACGTCCAGTCGATCGCGTTCTTCAGCACCGCCGACAGCGTGCCGTTGTATTCCGGCGTCACCAGCAGCAGGCCATCCGCGTCGGCGACCGCGTCGCGCAGCGCTTGGGCAGCGGCGGGCACGGAACCCGGAACGTCGATGTCCTCGTTGTAGAACGGGATGTCGGCGAGTCCCTCATAGAGGGTTACCTCGACACCCTCCGGGGCGGTCTGCGCGGCGGCTTCGGCGAGCTGACGATTGACCGAGGCGGCACGGAGGCTACCGACAAGTGCGAGGACGCGAGTGCTCATGAGAACTCCTGGTGTACTGAATGTGGTGTCCGTACGTTCACCACAGGCCAACCGGACTGCGGTCCGATTACTTCCCGCGGAGCTTGCGTGAGCGCTGTGAACTACCCCACATCCGACTCGCCGTCGCCACGCGGGCGCCAGCTGCTCGATGTCGGCGCGCCGCTGCCCGGCACGTCGCAGCCCGCCGAGCGTGCCGACGCGGCGCGCAACCGCCAACTCCTGCTGGACGCCGCGCAGCACGTGGTGCGCGAACAAGGTGTCGACAGCCTCACGATGGACGCGCTGGCCAAGCGCGCCGGGGTCGGCAAAGGCACGGTGTTCCGCCGGTTCGGCAGCCGGTCGGGGCTGCTGCTCGCGCTGCTGGATCACTCGGATCGAAAGTTCCAGGAGGCGTTCATCTTCGGCCCGCCGCCGCTGGGTCCCGGTGCCCCGCCGGTGGAACGGCTGGTCGCCTTCGGACGCGCCCGGTTGCTGGACATCGAAGTCGCGGGCGAACTGCATCGCGCGGCCGAACTAGGTGAGGCCGGGGACCGCTATTCCGGCGCGCCCTACCGTCTGCTGCGAGCCCACGTCACGATGCTGCTGCGGCAGGCCGAAGCACCTGGTGAGATCCCGCTCGTCGCCGACGCGCTCCTGGCGATGCTGGGCGCGCCGCTGGTCATGCACCAAATGCATGTCCAGGGGTACACCCGCGAGCAGATCGGCGACAACTGGGAGAGCCTCGTTCGGCGCGTTGTCACCCGATGAATCGCCAGTAGACTCGGGCGGCATGCGGAACGTGCGCGAACAGATCATCAGCGAACTGGGCGTCCAGCCCTCGATCGAGCCGAAGACCGAAGTGCGGCGGCGGATCGATTTCCTCAAGGATTATCTGAACGCCACTCCCGCACGGGGTTTCGTCCTCGGCATCAGCGGCGGGCAGGACAGCGCCCTCACCGGCCGGCTCTGCCAGCTCGCGGCCGAAGAGCTGCGCGCCGACGGCGCGGACGCGATCTTTCTCGCCGTCCGGCTGCCCTACGGGGTGCAGGCCGACGAGGCCGATGCGAGGATCGCGCTGAAATTCATCGAGCCGGACCGCCGAGTCGTGGTGAACGTCCGTCCCAGCGCGAACGCGGCAGCCGCCGAGGCGGCCACCGCGCTGGGCGTGGACAAGCTGCGCGACTTCGTGCGCGGCAACATCAAGGCGCGCGAACGCATGGTGATCCAGTACGCCCTGGCCGGGCAGGAGAACATGCTGGTGGTCGGCACCGATCACGCGGCGGAGGCGGTCACCGGCTTCTTCACCAAGTACGGCGACGGCGGCGTCGACCTGACCCCGCTCACCGGCCTCACCAAGCGCCAGGGCGCGGCGCTGCTGCAAGAACTGGGCGCGCCCCCCAGCATCTGGTCCAAGGTCCCCACCGCCGACCTCGAGGACGACCGGCCCGCGCTGCCCGACGAAGAGGCGCTCGGCCTGCGTTACAGCGAGATCGACGACTACCTCGAGGGCAACGAGGTCAGCGCGGAAGTCGCCGCCAAGATCGAATCCGTCTATCTGAACACCCGGCACAAGCGGACTGTCCCGGTGACCCCGCTCGACACCTGGTGGCGCTGAGTACCTAACGCGCCGACTCGACCTCCGCGAGACGGCGCGCCAGGAACCGCCGCACCTGGTCGTTGCCTGCCAGCTCCAGCGCCGCGCGATAGCTCTCCGCGGCCTCCGGACAGCGTCCGTCACGTCGCAGCAGATCAGCACGGGTCGCGGGTACCAGATGCGATCCGGCCAGCCGCGGGTCGGCGGCGACATCGTGGAGGGCGGCCAGCCCCGCGTCGAACCCGCGGGCGAAACCCACTGCCACAGCGCGGCTCACCGACACCGCAGGCGACGGAGCCAGCCGGAGCAGTTCGTCGTACTGCGCGACGATCGAGTGCCAATCGGTCTGCGCCCAACTGGGCGCCGTCGCGTGCGCGGCGGCGATGCGCGCCTGCACCAGGTACGGGCCGCCACCCTCCGCCTCGGCCGACCTCAGGCACTCCAGCCCCGCCCGGACCGCCGCTCGGTCCCACCGCGACCGATCCTGGTCCTCCAAAGGAACCAACTCCCCGTCGCCGCGCCGCCGTTGGTTTCGGCGGCTGTCCTGAAGCAGCATCAGCGCCAGCAGCGCACGCGCCTCGGGTTCGCGCGGCAGCAACCCGCACAGCAGCCTGCCGAGCCGAATCGCTTCATCGCACAGCTCGTCTCGCACCGCGGAAGGACCCGATGTCGCGAAGTACCCCTCGGTGAACACCAGATACACGCACGCCAGTACGCCAGGGACCCGCTCCGGCAGCAGATGCGGGGGCGGCACCCGCAGCGGGATGCCCGCCTGACGGATCTTCGCCTTCGCACGCGTGAGCCGTTGCGCCACTGTATGTTCCGGTTGCAGAAACGCACGCGCTATCTCAGCCGTGCGCAAGCCGCAGACCAGGCGCAGCGTCAAGGCCACCTGCGAGGGCCGCGACAGCGCCGGGTGGCAGCAGGTGAAGATCATCCGCAGTTGGTCGTCCGGCACCGGCGACACCTCGGCCTCCTCGTTCGGCGCACGCATCAGAACCGCGTCATGCTCCTTGACCGCCCTGGCCGACTCGCGCCGCAGCCGGTCCAGCGCTCTATTGCGGGCGGTCGTGGTGATCCACGCGCCCGGGTTGGACGGCAATCCACGCTCGGGCCAGGTGCGCAGTGCGTCGGCGAAGGCCTCCTGCACCGCGTCCTCGGCCAAGCCGATATCGCCGACCATCCTGGCCACCGTCGCGAGGGCCCGGCCGAACTCGGCGCGGTAGACGGCGTCGATCGTCGCGGCCGGACCCATGCGCACGTCAGTCGCCCAGGTCCACGATCTGACGCACCTCGGTGCGCCCACGCTCGCCCAGCGGGATGGCCGCGGCGATCTCGGCCGCCTGCGCTCGGTCCCGCGCGGTGTACAAGTACAGCCCGTCCACCACCTCGGCGAACTCCGCATACGGTCCGTCGGTGAGCAGCGTTTTCCCGTCGCGCACTCGCACGGTGGTCGCCGAGGACGGCGGTTGCAGCGCCCCGCCACCGCGAATCTCCGCCGCGTACTTCTCGCCGAAACGCTGGTGTTCGGTGACAGCGGCGTCCCACTCCGGAGTGTCCGGCACGATCACCGCGTCCGGAGCCTCCCACAGCAGCGCCAGCCACCAATCCGCGCGCGGCGTGTCGTGCGGCGACCACATCGCCATCGGGCGCACTTCCACCGCCCCGTCCTCGGCGGCGGGCACCTGGCGTGCCAGCCGGATCGCCTCGTCCAGATCGGCGGCTTCGAACACATAGAATCCGCCGACGACCTCGGCCTGCTCGGCGAACGGGCCATCGGTGACCAGCGTCTGCCCTCCGCTGCGCCGGATGTGCAGCGCGTCGGCGGAGGGGAACAGCGCCGCGCCGCCCGAGACCGCCGCGGCCTCGCGCTCCTCGAACGCCGCGTATTTCGCGACTTCGGCTTCGAACTCCGGCGTGCCGGGCCGGGTGCCGGGTACGTCTTCGCGTCCTACCAGTGTCGCCAGGTAGTGCATAGCGTCATCCTTCCTCGAATAGCCGGGGTGGGATACCCCGTTCTATTCGGACGACGAACGGCACATGCCGTTTTCTACACCCTCGTGGACCGAATATTCACGCGTCTTCAGCAGACCAGCCCGCCCCGTTCCGCCGCGGTGGCGCGGAGCAGATCGCGGATGAGCTCGAAATCGACCCGTTCCGGCGTGCGGAAGCGCAGGCATCCCTTGCCCATGTCGTGTCCAGCCAGGCGGTCGGCGAAGGCCGAGCGCACGTCGGTGCGCATAACACGCACGGCCGGAGCGAGGGGGAGGTAAGACCCTATCCGCCCGCGAACGGCGGGAGCACGTCGACGCGTGAGCTGAGGGCGGCCGTGGGGTCGCGGGTGAGTTCGTCGCCGATCAGGTACGCGCATACCGACAGCATCTTGTCCAGGCTGGGGCCGTAGACGTCCGCCAGGGTGGCGCGCAGGTCGGCCACCGTGGCGCCGGCCGGAAAGTCCAGGGTCTCGCTGTCCTTGCCGACCGCGTCGGCGATCGCGGCGAAGTAGCGGATCTCAACCACCGATGGCTCCCATCGTCCGCTCCGGCGGGATGAAACCCGCGGCGTCGATGCCATGTCCCGCCCACTTGTTCCACATCGCGCCGCGCCAGAGCGTCGCGAGCTCCTCGTCGTCGACGCCGGAACGCATCGCCTGGCGCAGGTCGAATTCCTGATCGCTGAACAGGCACGACCGCAGCATGCCGTCGGCGGTGAGGCGGGTGCGGTCGCAGGTGTCGCAGAACTTGCGGGTGACCGTCGCGATGATGCCCACGGTGCCCGGCCCGCCGTCGACCAGCCACTTCTCCGCCGGGGCGGACGGATCGGCGCGCCCGGCCTCGGTGAGCTGGAACCGAGTGCCGAGCACGTTGAGCAGTTCGGCGGCGGTGACCATGTTGGCCCGGGCCCATTCGTGATCGGCGTCGAGCGGCATCTCCTCGATGAACCGCAGCTCACAGCCTTCGTCCAGGCACCAGCGCAGCAGATCCGGCGCGCCGGCGAGGGTTTCGCGCATCAGCACGGCGTTGACCTTGATGGGGGCGAGTCCGGCGTCCCGCGCGGCGCGGATGCCGGCGAACACGGATTCGAGGCGATCGCGCCGGGTCAGCTGCTTGAAACCGGCCCGGTCGACCGTATCCAGCGACACGTTCACCCGGTGCAGCCCCGCGGCCGCGAGCCTGCGGGCGCGGTGCTCGAGCCCGACACCATTGGTCGTCATGGCCAGCGGGATGTGCGGGACCTCCGCGTGGCAGCCTGCGATGATCTGCTCCAGCTCGCGGCGCATCAGCGGCTCGCCCCCGGTGAAGCGGACCTCGCGCACCCCCAGATCGCGCACCGCGAGACGCACCAGCCGCACGATCTCGTCCACGGTGAGCAGTTCGTGCCGCGGAATCTCCGGCAGCCCCTCCTCCGGCATGCAGTAGGTGCAGCGCAGCGAGCACTTCTCGGTAATGGAGACGCGCAGGTCTCGGGCGACGCGTCCGAAACGATCCAGCAAATATGGGGTGTCGGGACGGCCGTCGAGCGAGGGACGCCCGGAACGTACGGCGGGAATCCCGATCTCGACCAGAGTCACACGTCCATTATGACCGGCGAGCCCGAATCGGGAACGAGCGGAAGGTCCCAGATGACTCACCGCGCCGGGGCTCCGACGGTGAGGCAGCCGCCTCGCCTTCGCTCGGCCCGGCACCGGGTATGGACGGACTTCGTCTGGCTGCGCCGATCCTGTGGCCGCCTGCCTTCGCCCGGCCCCACGCGGACTGCAGACAGACTCCGTCCGGCCGCGCCGCTCCTGCGGCCACCTGCCCTCGCCCCGCCCGGCGCGGACTGCACACGGATTCCGTCCGGCCGCGCCGTTCCCACGGCCGCCTCGCCTTTGCCCGGCCCGGCGCGGGCTGCGAAGGTACTTGGTCCGGCTGCGCCGATTAGGCTGACGGCATGAAACACCGGCCCGCGAGCGTTTCGGCGAGGTCCGTCGACGACTACCGCGACAACATCGAGCAAGTGTTGCGTCCGCTGGCCGCGCGCGCCGTCGAATCCGTCGCGGTGTCGCGGGCGCTGGGCAGGCAGCTGGCCGAGGACGTCCGGTCGCCGATCGACCTGCCGGTGTTCCGCAATTCCGCGATGGACGGGTACGCGGTGCGGGCGGAGTCCGTGCTGGTCGCGCCGGTCACGCTGCCGCTGGCCGGTGTGGTCGCCGCCGGAGCTCCCGGCCGCACACCGCTGCCGCCCGGCGCCGCCGTGAAGGTGATGACCGGCGCACCGCTGCCGCCCGGCGCGGACTGTGTGGTTCCGGTGGAGGACACGCACGCCGCCGACAACGTGGTGACCATCGAACGAGGCCGCAGCGCAGGCGAATTCGTGCGCGAACCGGGCACCGACGTCCGGGCCGGCGACCTGCTCGTCCGCGCGGGAACCACGCTTGCGCCCCGGCACGTCGCTGCTCTGGCCGCGGTCGGCCTGCCGACGGTGGCGGTGTTCGGCGCCGTGCGCGGCGCGGTGATCACCACCGGAGACGAGTTGGTCGCCGCGGGAGCCGCGTTACGCCCCGGACAGATCTACAACTCCAACGGCGTCGCGTTGGCCGCCGCGCTCGCCGCCAACGGGGTCGAGGTCGTCTCGGTGGCGCACAGCCCCGACGATCCGGCGCGATTCCGCGCGCTGCTGTCGGCCGCGACCAAGGCGGCCGATGTGGTGTTCACCTCCGGTGGCGTCTCCAAGGGCGACTTCGAGGTGGTCAAAGAGGTGCTCGAGCCGCTCGGTGGTCAGTTCGGCTCGGTCGCGATGCAGCCAGGGGGACCGCAAGGACTCAGCGTCGTCGAGGGCGTGCCGGTGCTCAGTTTCCCGGGCAATCCGGTCAGCACGATGGTGTCGTTCGAAGTGTTCGCCCGCCCGGTCTTGCGCCACCTCGCCGGCTTACCCGAGGTGGACTGTTTCGAGCTTCCGCTGCTCACCGCCGTGCCGCGCTCCCCGGAGGGCAGGCGGCAATTCCTGCGCGGCAAGCTGGTCCGCGCCCAGTCGGAGGAATCGCGCCCGCTGCACCGCCACCCGAAGGCGGTCGAAGTGGTGTCGGGGGCCGGCTCGCATCTGGTGGCGGGCATGGCCGGGGCCGACGTGCTGATCGATGTGCCCGCCGAGGTCACCGCGCTGCCCGCGGGCGCGCTTGTGCGAGTGTGGTCACTATGAGCGAGCGAACAATGGACACAGCCGAGTGCTCGCTCGTGCCGGAGCCGAGCGCCAGCGAGGTGGAGGCATGAGCGAGCGTAGCGAGCGAACAATGGACACAGCCGAGTGCTCGCTCGTGCCGGAGCCGAGCGCCAGCGAGGTGGAGGCATGAGCGAGCGTAGCGAGCGAACAATGGACACAGCCGAGTGCTCGCTCGTGCCGGAGCCGAGCGCCAGCGAGGTGGAGGCATGAGCGAGCTGTCCCATGTCGACAACGAAGGTCGCGCCCGCATGGTCGATGTGAGCGCGAAGAGCGAGACCACCCGGATCGCCGTCGCCGCAGGCGAGTTGCACACCACGGCCGAGGTGGTCGCGCTGGTGCGGGCCGATGATCTGCCGAAGGCGGACGTGCTGTCCACCGCGCGAATCGCGGGCATCGCGGGGGCCAAGAAGACCTCGGAGCTGATCCCGCTGTGTCATCAGCTGGCGCTCTCGTCGGTCCGGGTCGAGTTCGGCTTCACCGAAACCGCCATCACGATCGAGGCCACCGCGAAGACCAAGGGACCCACCGGGGTCGAGATGGAGGCGCTCACCGCGGTCGCGGTCGCCGGTCTCACCCTGCACGACATGGTGAAGGCCGTGGATCCCGCGGCGACGCTCACCGGCGTGCGGCTGCTCGCCAAAGAGGGCGGCAAGCACGGGCATTGGGAGCGGCCGGCCACCCTGGAACAGCCCGTAACGACGACTCCGCAGCCTGAGAACGCCTCGGCCGGTGAGGTCGCCGCGGAGGAAATCTCCGAGCACACCGAGCCGGAACTCGGCGAGGTCGGACGCTCGGCCGTGGTGCTGGTCTCCTCCACGGGCGTCGCGGCGGGCACCCGCGTCGACACCACCGGCCCGGTCCTCGTGGGATGGCTCGCCGATCTCGGCTTCTCCGTGCGTGGTCCGCTGGTCTACGCCGACGACGATATCGAGTACGGCCTGGCCGATGCGCTGCGTTTCGAGCCAGCGCTGGTGATCAGCACCGGCGGGACCGGCGCCTCCCCCACCGACGGGACCCCCGAAGCCACCCTCGCGCTGCTGGATCGCGAACTCCCCGGCGTGGCGGAGGCGATCCGGCAGCGCGGCACCGCGAAATTCCCGCTCGCCGCGCTGAGCCGCGGGGTGGCCGGGCTCGCGGGCCGCTCGGTGATCGTGAACCTGCCCGGATCGCCCGGCGGCGTCAAAGACGGCATCGCGGTGCTGGAACCGCTGCTGGATCATCTGCTTGCACAAGTAGCCGGAGGTGGTAGTCATGACAACGGCTGAGGCCACGGTCCGGCTCGCCCGGATCAGCGACCAGCCGCTGGACCCCGACGAGGTGGAGTCGGCGGTGACCGGACCGCACTACGGCGGGGTCGTGGTGTTCACCGGGAAGGTCCGCGATCACGATAGCGGACAGGCCGTTTCGGCCCTGGAATACTCCTCGCACCCACAGGCGGAGCGATTTCTGCACACCGTCTGCGCGGAAGTCGCCGCTTTGCACGGTTTGCCGGTCGCCGCCGTGCACCGCGTCGGCTCGCTTGCCGTCGGCGATCGCGCGATTGTCGTCGCGGTGGCGGCGGCGCATCGCGGCGAGGCGTTTGCCGTGTGCGCGGAACTGGTCGATCGGATCAAACACGAAGTCCCGATCTGGAAACGGCAATTGTTCGCCGATGGCCTGTCCGAATGGGTGAATGCCTGCGGGTGACCGGGGCTCTCGGCGACGATCGCGAGAGCGTCGAAGCCATCGCGCGGCGCCCTTGGCCGCATCGATGACGTTACGGGGGCGAACCGGCGCCCGGTCGCGGCGAAACGTGACGAGCTGCATTCAGTGCGGTGTGTAGCGCCAGACGCCGAGCATGCTCTGCGGGTCGAGGGGGGCCTCGGCGTCGTGCACGGTTTCCCGTAGCCGGGCCAGGGCTGCGTCGGTGTGTAGGCCGGCGCCGATGAGTACCAGCTGCGCGCCACGGGATTCGCCTCGTGACCAGCTGCCCGGTTCGAAGACGATGTGGCGGCCGACCATGTGCAAGATGAACTTCCTGCGTTCATCGGCGACGCCGAACGCGGCGAAGCCTTTGGCCCGGAACAGGCCCGGCGGCGGGTCCTCCAGAAAACCGATCAGTTTGCGCGGGTCCAGCTCGTGCCCGCTGGTGAACGAGACGCTGGTGTAGTCGTCGTGCAGATGGCGGTGCTCGGTGTGGTCGTCGTCGTGGTCGTGTTCGGCGAGCAGTTCGTCGAAGCTCAGTTGTTCGGCCACGCGAGGCACTTCCCGCAGCGGTTCGTCGAAAAGCAGCCCCGGATCGATCCGTCCGTGCGACGTCGCGTACACCGGCGCGGGGCCGACCAGCGCGGCAACATCCGCACGCAGCCGGGCCAGCTGCTGCGTGGATACCCGGTCGGCCTTGTTCACCACCACGAGATCGGCCAGCCGCAGGTGCGTGAGCAGCTCGGGGTGGCGTGCGCTGCTCTCCGGGAACTGTTCGGCGTCGACCACTTCGACCAAGCCGCCGTAATGGAGGCGCGGGTTGTCGCTGCCGACGACCATCCGGATCAGATTGCGCGGCTCGGCCAGTCCGCTGGCCTCCACCACGATCACGTCGATCTTGGCGCGCGGCTGTGCGAGGCGGGTGAACAACCCGTCCAGCTCGGTGACGTCGACCGCGCAGCACACGCAACCGTTGCCCAGCGAGACCATGGCGTCGACCTGTCCCGCGACCAGCATGGAGTCGATGTTGATCGCGCCGAAGTCATTGACCACCACGCCGATCCGGGTGCCCCGATTGTTCCGCAGCAGGTGGTTGAGCAGCGTGGTCTTTCCGGAACCGAGAAACCCCGCGACGAGCACAACAGGAATCCGGTCAGCCATTCCGCTCACCCTACTGCGCGGCAGGAGCGTGCGAGAAAGCCGGACGCCATCCTCGATGCGGGCGAGGATGGCGTCCGGTGGGTTCGGTGTGCGGACTATTTCGCGGGGCCCAGCAGCATGCCCGCCAGCGTGTAGGCCAGGTTGATCAACTCCGCGCTGACGGCGTTGTCATCCATGCCCAGCGATTTCGCCAGCGGCAGCAGCAACTCCATGATCGAGCCCGGTGTCACGGTGAATCCGGGTACTTCCTGAGAATTCGGTGCGCTCGGCGACTGAGCGGTGCCCGGCGACCCCGGCGCGTTCGGTATCGCCGGAGTGCCCGGCGTGGACTGCGACTGCGGTGTGCCCGGGACCGTCTGGCCCTGTGGCATCCCAGGGACCGTCTGGCCCTGCGGCACACCAGGGACCGTCTGCCCCTGCGGAATGCCCGGGGTCGTCTGCCCCTGCGGCATCCCAGGGACCGTCTGGCCCTGCGGCATCCCGGGGACCGTCTGGCCCTGCGGCACACCGGGGATCGTCTGTCCTTGTGGAGTGCCCGGGGTCGTCTGCCCCTGCGGCGTGCTCTGCTCCCCCACCGGACGGTCGGACGACGTACCCGGTTGCGGAATGGACTGCACCGCAGACTGATCCGACGGCGCACCCGCCTGCGGTGTGCCGAGCAGGTAGCCGACCAGCCCCGTCGTGAGGGCGATCGCGTGTTTCAGCTGGCCTTGCGGCGTCTCGAGCAGCGCCGCGTCCTCGGGATTTGCTCCGTTGCCCATCTCCAGGAAGACGAGCGGCACCGCGGTCAGCGCGGGCCCGGCGACATCCTTGCGGGTCTGCAGTCCCTCGGCGACGCCGCCGTAGTTCGCCGGGGCGAAGCCTGCCTGCCGGTACGCGTCGCGCACCGCCTGCGACGCGGCCAGGCCCGACCCGGACTGGACCTGATTGACGACGGCGTTCGGGATGGGCAGTTCGGGAACGATCAGATGGAAGCCGTGATACTCGGTGGGCGCGCTGTCGGCATGGATGCTCACGGCCACGGCGGCGCCGGAGTGCGTCGCCGCGTTCGCCCGCTCATCGATGCAGCCACCCCAGCCCGTGTCGTCCTGGCGGCTCAGCACCACCCGCGCGCCCAGTCCCTCCAGCGCGGTTCTGACCATCTGGCTGACGTTCCAATTGATGGTGTGCTCCGGAACGCCATTGATCGTGGACATCCCGGTGGTCTGGCAGTCCTTGGTACCGCCCCGACCGTCGCCGACCGGTCTGGCAAGGTTTTCGGAGTGATTCGACCCTTGGTGTCCTGGGTCGAGAAATACGGTTCTACCAGCGAGTTTGTTCGCCATATCCGGCGATGTCGGGTCAGCATGTGCGGTGGCGGGCAGCAACCCGGACACCGTCATCGTTACCGCGGCCGTGACGGCGGTACAGATACCGGCCTTGATGATGCTTGGCTTCATAGTGCGGTCGGTGCCCCGGGACGGGGCACCCCTCCCTTCCCACTTGTAACACCAAACCCACGATTCACTTTGGCAACGCCTGTCCCAGCAAGGCAAGGCGCGTTATCGAAGTGTTACGGCCTGCGCCGCGCATTGCCATCAGGCGCGCTCCGGCAGTTTGCGCGGAGATCGCAGAACGTAGTGCACCAAGCTGAGGACTGTACCGGTCGGCACGCCGAATGCGTTGGCAACTCGCTGGTAGCACCAGATGACGTCGGTCAGCGATGCCCCTCGGGCGACCGGCGGCAGCGCCGATAGCTGGGCATCGCGCGATTGAGCACGCGGCGTTGTCGCACAGCACAGGAATCCCGGATTTCGGGCACACCACCGGGTCTGTTCTGGTAAGTGTGGCCGCGCGGAGATGCGGGGATCTCCCGATTCCGCCGCGCCGGCGGGAGAACGACAGCCGCGACGCGGCGGTAGCACAGTCGAGGAGAACACCCTTATGCGTGCAAGCACGCTTCTACTCGCGGGGGCCACGGCCTCCGCGGTCACCCTGATCGCCGCCGGAACGGCGGCGGCCGAACCCGCGAACACCATGCCGCAGGACGGCGTCTACCTGATCGGCGTAGACATCCTCCCCGGCGTGTGGGAGGCGCCGGGGACGCCCGATCCGGCCTTCGGTTGCGACTGGCGCAGGCTGTGGAAGGTCGAGGGGGACAACACGAACATGCAGAACATCATCGCCAACAACTACACCCGGCTCAGCCCGGTTCGCGTGGAGATCAAGCCGACCGACGTCGCGTTCCGGACCGAGAACTGCGGCCCGTGGCGGTTGCTGCCGTCGCGGCCGCCGACCGGATCGTTCGGCGGCTGAACGGCGGCTACTGAGAGACACCCTCCTTCACCAGCGTGAACTGCATGACGTCGACATGCCCGCTGCGGAAGTTCGCCGCGCAGCCGGTGAGGTACTTCAGGTAGCGCTCGTAGACCTCTTCGGACGCGACCGCGATCGCTTCGGCACGGTGCTCGCGCAGCGCCTGCGCCCAGCAGTCGAGGGTGCGCGCGTAGTGCGGTCGCAGTTCCTGGATCTTCTCGGTGCCCAGACCGGCGCGACCGGCGAGCCGGGTCACCTCGGCGGGCTGCGGCAGCTGGCCGCCCGGGAAGATCTCCCGCTTGATGAAGGCGTGAAAGAGCGCATGCTCCCTGGTCACAGGGATATTCATGCGCCGGAGGTCGGCGAGGGTGTGGCCGACGATGGTGTGCAGGAGCATCCGCCCGCCCGGCGGCAGCATCCGATGACAGCGTTCGAAGAAGGTCGTGTAGCGCTCGCGCCGGAAATGCTCGAACGCGCCGATGCTGACGATGCGGTCGGCGTTGTCGTCGTATTCTTCCCAGCCCTGCAACCGGACCTCGACGCCCGCGAGGCGCTTCTGGTCGATCATGGCCTGGACATAGTCGTATTGATTGCGGCTGAGCGTCAGGCCGACGACCTTGGCGCCGTACTCGGTGGCGGCGCGCAGCATCGTCGCGCCCCAGCCGCAGCCGATGTCGAGCAGCGTCATTCCCGGTCGCAGGTCGAGCTTCCCCAGCGCGAGATCGATCTTGGCGCGCTGCGCTTGTTCGAGCGTCATGTCGGGGCGCTCGAAGTAGGCGCAGCTGTAGGTCATCGAGGGGTCGAGGAACAGCGCGTAGAACGCGTCGGAGACGTCGTAGTGCTCTTGCACCTGCCGATAGAACGGCCTGAGGTCGGTCATCGCGTTTCTCCTGTTCAACGGGTTCATGTCCGGATACCCGCGGGCATGGCGAAGCGTTTCAGCCCGCTGGGGACCGATACCGAACCGATGCCGAGGTCTCCGTTGCACAACACGCGAGGAGACATCCGATTACCTACGGCGTAATCGACTCCGGACACGGCGTCGGGCAGGATCGCGCCCATGATCGACGAAACGGGCACCACGCTGTTCCACCAGACCATGCCGTTCACCGAACGTCTCGGCATCGAGGTCCTCGCACACGGACCCGAGTTGGTACGCAGCCGACTGGCCTGGAACGAGTCGTTGTGCACCCTCGGCGGCGTGCTGCACGGCGGGGCGCTGATGTCGCTCGCCGACGCGACCGGCGCGGTGTGCGCGTTCCTGAACCTGCCCGACGGCAAGCAGGGCACCACCACGGTCGAGTCCAAGACGAACTTCCTGCGCGCCGTGCGCTCCGGCTACGCCACGGCAACCGCGATTCCGCTGCACGCCGGACGTTCGTTCATCGTGGTCGAGACGTCGATCCACGATGACGCGGACAAGCTGGTCGCGAAGATCACCCAGACCCAAGCAGTACTCTAGGAGGCTGCTGAACAACCGTGGCGCGGGCAGTGGGCCACACCCGGGCGAGAGCCAGCAGTTGCCGCAGTCCGGCGTCGAAATCCTTCGCGGGCACGGGCAACCGGGCCGGGGCCGATCCGACCTGTGCGGACCCCGACTTCCGCGCGAGCGCCGCCTGCGCCACCTGATGTGCGTAGTCGGTCAGCGGATCGCCCGACCGGGCGGTGGCCGGAGCGTACCGGCCGAGGTGCAACAGGGCGTCCTGGATCTCCACGGTCATCCGCATCAGCCGGGACTTCGGGTCGGTGCGATCCTGCGGGCCGGGTCGAAGGACGATCTCGGGAACCGCCGCGGTGAGATCCCGCCACAATGGGCGCAACCTGCGGCAGGTTCGCCCGGCGCGGTCGAGCTCCACCGCGGCGAGCTGCGACTTCACCAGCGGAATGGCAATGAACATCGCGTCGAGCACGAGGCACGCGGTGACCGACGCTTCAACCCTGGTGTGGTGCGCTCCCCCGCCCTGCCACCCGGTGACCATCTGCACCAGTGACAGCGCCAGATTGATACCGAAGAGGATTGCTGCCCAGGCCATTCCGCCGGAGACCAGCTTTCCCTCCACGCCGATCCCACCGGACCGCAGCTCCCGCATGCACATCCGGGCCAGCAGCGCGGTGTTCACCAGCAGGGGCAAGCCGAACGCGGTCCACACCACGATGTCCCCTGGGCTTGCGGTCAGGTCGACCAGTCGCCCTTCCTGGCGCGCCGACGTGCCCGCCAGCAGGATCACGGCGGCACATGCTGCGGCGAGCACACCGCAGACGCGGTGCCTGCGCCATACTTCGGCCGGGTCCGCGTCGAAGGCCCAGACACGGACGATCCCCTGCAGGCACATCGACGACATCACCGTGCAGCCGAGCGCCAGCTGATGGGCCAGGCTCGCGAGACCGGGCGTCATGGCGCAGCGGTACAGCAGCAGACTCAGCAAACCCCACAGGAACAGCCGGTTGAGCAACTGATCGACGACAGTGTCGCGCACGAGCACCGACCGGCCCGCGAGCACAGCGGCGACCAGGCCGATCGCGGGCCAGGCGATGGCTCCCGGAATCGGTGACAACATCGATAGACCTCCCACCCACGAAACTGTCCCCTATGGACGATACCGTTGCCGGGTGTTTGTGACCGCCCCCATACCGAACCGGCAGCAGCCGGCCACCGAGGCGCGTCATCCCTGCCCTGGCGTTCCCGCCGTTCCGGATCCGGGCCACGCCCGGATCCACGCGGCGGCTCGCTCCACACCAGCTAGTCCGAGGTCGATCTTGACAAGTACGCGATCCGTTACCACACCCATCGAGCACATGCCTGATCTGTCCGGCTCGAGACATGATCAGGCGTGCACCGGGTTGAGACGGAGCCCGCTTGTCACCGAACCCAGGACAGCGCCGTCTCGATCGTCAGATGCCACAGTGCAGCGCAATATTGCGAATTCAGAAAGGACGCAAACCATTTGGCGTAACGGCTGTGGGTGTTACTCTCTATCACATAGAGTCTCAGTGACGACACTCACCTCCGACACGCAGCTTCCCGCGGGTGCACCCGCGCCTCGTAGCCCGCGAACGCGGCCCCACCTCATGCTCTGCCCGCCTGTTCGCGCGGCAAGGACGGAGAATTCAGTGCGCGATGAACCACGATCAGCTTCCCGGACCGAGCGAATCGATGGTGCATCGATCGGAACCGAAGTCGTTCCCCTGGCACTGCTTCGGCGCCACAGCTGGCTGCACACCGCCCTAACGGCCTTATGCGTCACGGCTTGACCGTGTTCGGGGAAGCAGAAGCAATGAGCAAGCAAACTGCCGGAATGACCGAATTAGCCGTGCGCCCGCCCGCCGCACCGGAGGCGATGAACACCGCACTGCGCGATCGCCTGATCGACGCGACCGTGGAGGTCGTGTCGAGCGAGGGCCTGCACGCCCTCACCGTCCGCCGCGTTTCGCGCATGTGCGGAGTCTCCACGATGGCGGTGTACTCCAATTTCGGTGGCATGCCCGGCCTGATCCGTTCCGCGGGTTCCGCGGGCTTCGCGCAATTGGGCGAGCGCATGGCCGCTGCGGGCGTGACCGACCAGCCGATCGCCGATCTCCTGGTACTCGGCCTGGTGTTCCGCGACGAGGCGCGGCGCAGGCCGGAATTGTTCCAGCTGATGTTCGGCACCGGAACGCGCATCGATATGAAGATCAACCGTGGCAATGTGCTGGTGGCCGGACACGACTCGGAGTTCGAGCACTACCAGGAAACGTTCGATCATGTGGTCGGGGCGGTGCGGCGAGCACAGGACGCGGGGCAGATCGATACTCCCGACGTCCGTTCGGCGGCCGCGCAGCTGTGGATGGGCCTGTTCGGCTTCATCCAACTCGAGATGGCGGGACACCTGGGCGACGACGGCGTGCTCGAGGTGCTGGTGCCCGCCATCGTGAACCTGCTCGTCGGCATGAGCGCCGAACTGGAGACCGTCGGCGCGGCGGTCCTCACGGCGATGGAGCGGTTCACCGCCGCGCCCGGCGACTGATCCCCGCCTCAGAACGGCAGCCGGGACCTGACCCGCTGGGCGCGCGCCATCGCGCGTTCGGCGGCGCTGCCGCGCGGCGGCATCAGACCCAGTTGCAGCAGCATCTCCTGCAGATCCCAGGAGGCCTGGCTGCGCCAGATCAGCCCGGAGCGGAACTGCCAGAAATCGATCACCAGCACGTCGAACTTCTTGCCGGTGCCGGCGAACCCGGGTGGGTCGATCAGACCGAGATGCGTGCCGGTCATCCGCCACGGCACGATGGCGAGCCGGTTGTCCGCGGCCAGCACCGGGGGAAAGGGATTGGTATAGGCCACGTCCGGAAACGAGCGCACCGTATCGGCGACGAATTTCTCGACTCCCGCGCGACCGTGCGCGGGGCCGGACATCGACGGATCGTGCCAGATGGTGTCCTCGGTGACATATTTCGCGACGGCCGCCGGATCCGCGCTGTTCCAACCCGCGATGTATCCTTCGGCGAATTCGGTCAGCCATGCCACGCTTTCGATGGGCTCGGCCTCCGCCTCGATTCGGAACTGTCCGGTGTTGTACGGAACCACGGCGCATCGCCTTTCACCCGGAGTACGTAATCGAGGAGCCATGGTAGCCATGAATCGGCGGCATGCTCAACATCTTCCCCCGATCGGGGTGCGGCAGCGAAGAAATAACAATGTAATCGACTGTCTCACGCAGCCGGAATAACCCTGTAATAACAGGCGAATAATGCTGTCATATCCGCCCTGAGCTGCGGTGATGATCAACTTGGTATCAACAAATGACGCAAGGGTTTTCGCTCGTGTACCGCACGATTCCGTATTGACCTCAGCGAATCCGCGCTCCTACCATGGGTGGACACTGACCTCCGACCACGGAACTACTTCACCTCCGGACGGCGCCTGCGACGCAACATGTTTGCCGGCGTCTCATTCCGGTTGTCTCCACGCTGATTCGATGGCGCCGTATCTGAAACCGCGGGCGTTTTCGAATACCTGAGCATCAGGGGATTTTGCATGCCCAATGTAGCAATTGTCGGTATCGGCTGCCGTTTTCCGGGTGGCATCGACGGACCGGCCTCTTTCTGGGACTTCGTCGTGCGCAAAGGCGACGGCATCGTGGAAGTGCCACCGGACCGCTGGAACCTGGCGAAGTTCTACGATCCGGACCCGGACGCGCCGGGCCGGATGTACACCAGGCACGGCGGATTCCTGACCCAGCCGCTCTGGGAGTTCGACGCCGAGTTCTTCGGCATCTCCCAGCGCGAGGCCTCCATCATGGACCCGCAGCAGCGGCTGCTGCTCGAGGTCGCCTGGGAGGCGCTCGACGACGCGGGGATGGCAGGCCGGGTCAGCGGCCGCGAGGTCGGCGTGTTCGTCGGCGGCTTCATGAACGACAACGCGTTGGTGCGCAGCGGATCGGTGTCCCGCGCCTCGATCAACAGCCACAGCCCGACGAGTTCCTCGCACACCCTGCTGTCGGCGCGCATCGCGTTCCTGCTGGACCTGCTCGGTCCCACCATGACCATCGATACCGCCTGCTCGTCGTCACTGGTCGCACTGCACCAGGCGGTGCTCGCCCTGGAGTCGGGGGAATGCGAGACGGCGATCGTCGGCGGCGCCAACGCGATGCTGCGGCCGGAGGCGTTCATCTCGATGTGCAAGGGACGCTTCCTCGCCTTCGACGGCCGGTGCAAGTCCTTCGACGCCGCGGCCGACGGGTACGGCCGCGGCGAGGGCGCGGGTGCGATCGTGCTGAAGTCGCTGGAGGCGGCCGTCCGCGACCGCGACCGGATCTACGCGGTGGTGCGCGGCAGCGGCGTCAACCAGGATGGCCGCACGCTGGCCATTCCGGTGCCCAACCCGGACGCGCAGGCGGCTCTGGCCCGCCGGGTGCACCGGCTGGCGGGCATCGACCCGTACGACATCCGCTACGTGGAGGCGCACGGCACCGGAACGCCGGTCGGCGACCCACTCGAATTGGCCGCGCTGGGTGCGGTGTACGGCGCGGTCGAGGGCCGCGACGAGCCGCTGCCGGTCGGTTCGGTGAAGAACAACATCGGGCACACCGAAGCCGCCGCGGGCGTCGCGGGCGTCATCAAGGCGGCGCTGACGCTGCACCACGGCGTCATCGCGCCGCAGCTGCGGCTGGACAACCCGAACCCGGAGATCCGGTTCGACGAGCTGCGGGTCCGGATTCCGCTGGAAACCGAGCCGCTGCCCAACTCCGACGGGCAGGCCGCGGTGGCGGTCAACAGCTTCGGCTACGGCGGAACCAACGCGCACGCCATCCTGACCCGCGCGCCCGAAGCACCCAGGGTTGCCGCCGAGCGGAGCTCGATCACAGTGCTGCCGCTGTCGGCGCGCAATGAGACCGCACTGCGCACCATGGCCACCCAGCTGCACGAGCTGACCGAGACCGAGCCCGTCGCCGCGGTGACCGAGGCGGCATGGACCCAGCGCGCGCATCATCCGATTCGCGCCGCTTTCGCCTACCGCGACAGCGAGGACCTGCGTACCCAGCTGGCCGATTTCGCCTCGGGCGCGGGCAAGTCACCCGCCCGCGCGCTCACCGACGGCTCCACCGAGCCCGTGTTCGTGTTCAGCGGCATGGGGCCGCAGTGGTGGGGCATGGCCCGCGGCCTGCTCCAGGCCGACGGCCACTTCGCCGCCGCGGCGCGCTCGATCGATGAGACTTTCCGCGAGATCGCGGGATGGTCGATCGTCGAGGAACTCCTGCGTCCGGAGGAAGAGTCGCGGATCACCCGGACCGCCTTCGCCCAGCCGGCGAACTTCCTGGTGCAAGCCGCGCTCACCGCCGAACTGGCCGAACTCGGCATCCACCCCGCCGCGGTGGTCGGCCACAGTGTCGGCGAGGTGGCGTCGGCATATGTCTCGGGTGCGCTGTCGCTGCGCGACGCGCTGCTGGTGAGTTATCACCGCGCCAGGTTGCAGGCCACCACCGCGGGCACCGGCGGCATGCTCGCCGTCGGGCTGTCGGAAGAACAACTGCGCGACCGTCTCTCGGGCGTCGAAGGCGTCTGCGTCGCGGCGATGAACAGCCATTCCGCGGCCACGCTGTCCGGCGATCCGGCCGAATTGGACCGGATCCGGGCCGAACTCACCGACGAGGGCGTCTTCGCCAAGGCGCTGCGCGTCGAGGTGCCCTACCACAGCCATTTGATGGACCCGATTCTCGGTGATCTCACCACGGTGCTGGCCGATCTCGCGCCGCAGCCCGCGCAGGTGCCGATCTGGTCCACCGTCACCGGCGGCGAACTGTCCGGTCCGGACTGGGACGCCGCCTACTGGTGCCGCAACGTGCGCGAGCCGGTGGTGTTCGGCGCGGCCATGGACAGCCTGCTCGACGCGGGTCACCGGGTCTTCCTGGAGGTGGGGCCGCACCCGGTGCTCAGCGGCAACATCCGGGAGGCGTTCGTGCGCCGCGGCATCGACGGCGCAGCGATCAGCACGCTGTCCCGCAACGCCGACGATCGCGACAACGTGCTGCGCGCGGTGGGCGAGCTGTACCAAAGCGGCGGGCTGGACACCACATCCGCGCCCGGCGCGCCGGAAACCCCTACCACGCACCTGGATCTACCGCGCTACCCGTGGCAGCGCCGCACCCTGTGGACCGAGGACCCCGCGATCGAATCCGATCGCGTCGGGGCCACCGACGGGTACGTCATGCTGGGCCAGCGCACCGCGGCGTCCGCGCCGGAGTGGGAGGTCGAGCTGTCCGTGGCCGCCCTGCCGTGGCTGCCCGATCACGTGGTGGACGGCTCGGTCGTGCTGCCGGGTGCGGCATACCTGGACGCCGCGCTCAGCGCCGCCGCGGTCCGCACCGGTCGCGCAGCGTTCGGGCTGGAGTCGGTCCAGTTCGTCGCGCCGCTGGTGATCGGTCAGCACGACGTGCCGGTACTGCGCCTCACCGTCGAGGAGACCACCCGCCGGTTCACCCTGCGCTCCCGCGCGGCTACCGGAACCGCCTGGACGATCAATGCGTACGGCAGGCTGATCGAGGCGGACGTCGACGCGCGCACGATCGACCTCACCCCGGCGGCGGACGCGGTGGACGTGGCGTCCGCGACGCTCTACGACGGGCTCGCCGCGCACGGGCTGGCCTACGGCCCCAGTTTCCGGCTGATCACGTCCGCCGAGGTGGGCGCGGACTCCGTGCTGGCACGCCTCGATCTCACGCCGCTGGCCGACAGCGCGTCGAGCCTGCCGCACCTGGCCCACCCCGCGGCGGTCGACGCCGCGCTACAGTGCTTCGCCGCGCTCTACGCGCAGACCACCCGCGGCGCGAGCGTAGTGGTGCCGTCCTCGGTCGCCGGAGTCCGCTGGACCGGGCCGCTGCCCGAGCAGGCCGTAGTCCTGGTACGCCGGGTCGACTGCGAGCCGCTGTGCGCGGACATCACCGTCGCCTCGCCGGAAGGCGCTGTCGCACTGACACTTTCGGGCGTGCGCTTCGCCAGCCTGGCATCCGAGCCGGATCTGCACGACCAGCTCGACCAGCTGTTCTACGAGCCGGTGTGGTCCATCGTGGACGACGCCCCGACCGCCGAGGAGGCCGCGGGCGGCGAGGAGTTCCTGCTCGTGGTCAGCCTGGGCAGCACCGTGTCCCAGCGGGCGAAGGAAATCGCCGGCGCCCGCGCCGCGTCCGAGATCCTCACCCTGGCACCGGAGGAGACCGACGCCGCCGCACCCGTACTCGCCGCTTTGCGCGCCGCCCATCAGCGATCCGACGTGACGCGCAGCCGCCTCGTCGTGGTGTCCGGCGCCGAGCTGGACGCAGTGCCCAACGCATACGGGCTCGCGCTGGTCGCCAAGGCGGTCGGCGAGCTGGTGCTCGGCGAGGAGGAGGGTGACGGCCCGGAGGCCGATGTGCGCGCGGTGGTCGTCACCGAGCGGGCGTTCTGCCTGCCGACCGACGACTTCGCGCACCCCGCGCAGGCCGCGCTGACCGGCGCCCGGCGCACATTGCGCAACGAGCAACCCGCGGTGCAGTGGCGACTGGTCGACACCGAATCCACCACCCGCGCCGCCGATATCGTCGATCAGGTACTCGGCGAGGGGTCCGCCGACGAGGTCGCGCTGCGCGCGGGCGCGTGCTGGGCACTGCACCTGCGCCGGTCGCTGCGCGAGCAGCTGGCGAGCTGGGACGAGCCCGCGCCTTTGTCCGATCCGGAAGCGTCCTTCCGCCTGGAGGTTCCGCGTTCGCGTCTGCTGTCGGACCTGGCCTGGCGCGCCGTTGACCGCGTCGAACCAGGGCCGGGCGAGATCGAGATCCGGGTGGACACGGTTGGCCTCAACTACAAGGACGCGCTGAAGGTACTCGGCGTACTCACCGAGAAAGAGCTGGCCGGAACGTATTTCGGCACCGCACTGGGCATGGACGGTTACGGCGTCGTCGAGCGGGTCGGTCCTGGCGTTACCGACGTCGTTGTGGGCGACCGAATGTCGGTGTGCACCAAGGATATGGTCCGCCGCTACATCACCGTTCGGCCCGACGACGGCGCCACGATGTCGCTCGACTTCGTGGACAACGCGGAGATCGACCCGTGCCACTCCAGCTCGGCGTTGCCCTTCCTCACCGCCGAATTCGCTTTCGACGAGCTCGCGCACCTGCAACCGGGCCAAACCGTGCTGGTGCACGGTGCGGCAGGTGGCATGGGCATGGCCGCGGTCCAGGTCGCAGTGCGCCGCGGCGCGCGGGTGATCGCGTCGGCGGGCTCGGACGAGCGGCGCGCGGTTGCCACGGCGGCGGGCGCGCACGAGGTGGTCAATTCGCGCTCGATCAGCTTCGTCGACGACGTGCTTGCACTGACCGACGGGCGCGGCGTCGACGTGGTCTACAGCTCGGCGCCCGGCGAGATCCTCCAGCAGAACCTGCGCGTGGTCACCGAGTTCGGCCGGATCATCGAGATCGGCAAGGCCGACATCTACGGCGGCGGCACCATCGACCTGCGTCCGTTCGACCGGAACCTGTCGTTCTTCGCCGTGGACATGGACCGTGCGCTTGCCGTGCGTCCCGAAATAGTCCGCCGCGGGATACGCAGTGCGACCGAAGCGTGCGTCCAGGGCGTCTACGACTACCTGCCTTACACCGCATTCCCGCTCGAAGCGACCGCCGA
The DNA here is from genome assembly GCF_001612745.1 of Nocardia amamiensis NBRC 102102. Taxonomy (GTDB): domain Bacteria; phylum Actinomycetota; class Actinomycetes; order Mycobacteriales; family Mycobacteriaceae; genus Nocardia; species Nocardia amamiensis. Next base: position 65,029 of record NZ_BDBA01000001.1, read on the forward strand.
GGCGTTCGAAACCGTGGTGCGATCCAAACACACCGGCCGGGTGGTCCTCGATCTGCGCGAGCCGAATCCGACCGTCCTGCCCAAACGGCCGAGTCTGCCCGTCGATCCCGAGGCCAGCTACCTGGTGACCGGAGGGTTCGGCGCGTTCGGCCTGGCTACCGCGCGCTGGCTGGTCCGCATCGGCGCCCGCCGCCTGGTACTGGCGGGGCGCAGCGGCGCCAGCGGGGACGCGGCCCGCACCGCGGTCGCCGAATTCGCCGCGGCCGGAGTGGAGGTCGTCGAGGAACGCCTCGACATGGCCGACTACGACGCGGTCGCCGCGCTGATCGAGCGCATCCAGCGCAGCGGTCACCCGCTGCGCGGGGTCTTCCACGCCGCGGGCGTGGTGAACAATCGCGAGGTTCCGCAGATCACCGCCGAGTCGCTGACCGAGATCTTCGGGCCGAAGGTGGCCGGTGCGGTGAACCTGGACACCGCGATCACCGCCGCCGACATCGAACTCGACATGTTCGTGCTGTTCTCCTCGGCGAGCAGCATCGTCGGAATTCTTCCCCAATTCGGTTACGCGGCAGCCAATTCCGTGCTCGACATGATCGCCGCCGCCCGTCGCGCCCGCGGCGCGGCCGCGCTGGCGGTGAACTGGGGCTTCATGAGCGGTGGCGGCGGTATGGCCGACTACGAGGCGGTCACCCGGTACGCGGAGCGGACCGGTTACGGCTCGGTCGACATGGACGTCGCCACCGACCTGCTCGGTGAGTGCCTGCGGCTGAACCTGCCACAGATCGTGCTGCTCGACGTGGACTGGAGTCAGTGGGCGCTGACGCACCGCGCGTCCGCCCGCACGCCGCGTTTCGCCGAGCAGGTTGCGGCCGCGGGCGGAGGCGCGTCCGGGGCCGGGGCGCTGCGAGCGGAAATCCTGGCGCTGGGTGTCGAGCAGCGCGGCGAGGTGGTCGCCTACGTGCTCGCCGAACAGCTCGCCGCGGTGCTCGGCGTCAGCGCCGAGACGGTGGATCTGAATACTCCGCTGCCCGAGCTCGGCATGGACTCACTGATGGGTATGGAGTTCGCCGCACGTGTCGTGCAGGTGCTCGGGACCCAGCTGTCGGTGCTCGCAGTGATCGGGCTGACGTTGCGCGGGCTCGGCGCGCGAATTGCCGAGCAGATTGCACAGGAAGAAGACCGTGCAGCGAAAGCGAGGACGAATTGACCCACAACAACTCCCGTGACCTGGCCCGCGCGCTGCTGGCCAGGCACGCGGGCGGCGAGACGAGCGCTGCCGCGGCGACCCCGAACGGAGCGCATGCCGGGAACGGCTCCGCCACGGCCGCGAACG
>NZ_BDBA01000002.1 GCF_001612745.1 Nocardia amamiensis NBRC 102102
CTCCGCGACCGCCACGCCGACCGCCATCGACGGCGGTGGCGCGCGGCGTGGGCCGGGGCACACGTCCTTCCGTGATCATCCCGGCGTGCTGGAAGCCGGGCAGCGGTTCGGGCGGTTCGACACCTGGGTCCAACAGGTGGGTCTGGTGAATCCGTACTACCTGCCGCACGAGGGTGTCAGCGGTGCGGTGACCAGGATGGCCGACCGGGATGTGGTGAACTTCAGCAGCTTCGGCTACCTGGATCTGGCCGCCGACCCGCGGGTGCGGCAGGCGGCCAAGGACGCGATCGACCAGTACGGCACCTCCGCCGCCGCGGTCCGCATCGTGGCCGGCGAGCTGCCGATATACCGCGAGCTGGAGGCCGAGCTCTCCCGCATCTACGACACGGAAGCCGCCGTGGTGACCGCGAGCGGCTACCTCACCAACGCCGCGACGGTCGGCTTCCTTCTCGGCAAGCGCGATCTCGCGGTCTGCGACGCGTTGATCCACCACAGCGTGGTCTCCGGCACCGAATGGTCGCGGTGCAAGCGGGTTTCGTTCCGGCACAACGACCCCGAATCGCTGGAATCCATCCTGAAGATGTCGCGGCGCAGTTTCGACCGCGCAATGGTGATCATCGAGGGTCTCTACAGCATGGACGGCGACGTGGTGCGCCTTCCCGAGATCATCGAGGTGGCCCGGCGCTACGACTGCTCGATCATGATCGACGAGGCGCATTCGTTCGGCACCCTCGGCGCCACCGGTCACGGTGTGCGCGAACTTTTCGACCTGCCCGGCGACGCCGTGGACGTCTGGATGGGCACCCTGTCCAAGGGACTCGGCAGCGTCGGCGGCTATCTGGCGGGCAATCGGGAGCTGGTCGACGGATTCAAGTACGTCGCAGGCGGATTGAGCATGTACACCGCCGCGCCCGCGCCCTCGGCGATCGGGGCCGCGCTGGCCGGGCTGGAGGTGCTGCGCGCGGAGCCGGAGCGCGTGACGCAACTGCGGCACAACAGCGAGTACTTCCACCGCCGCGCCAAGGAGTACGGCTTCGATATCGGCACATCCGAGGGTTCCCCGATCATCCCGGTCATGACCGGCGCCGACGAACCCGCCGTGCTCGCGGCGCTGGCCATGCTGCAGCGCGATTTCAGCGTGAACGCCATCACCCACCCGGTCGTCCCGGCCGGGGAGGCCAGGCTGCGGTTCTTCATCAACTGCAGGCACACCGAGCAGCAAATGGACCAGGCGCTGGCCACGCTGCGCGAGGTGCTCGACGGACTCGCGGACACCGCGGGAAAGCAATTCACTCTCGCCCATGAGGAGCAGCACTCGTGAAAATTCCCATCAACCGATCCCTCCTCCGAAAAGCCGTGGTTCCCGGGGTGGCCCTGCTGCTGATGGGTTCGCTGTTCATTCCGGCGCGTTCGGCGCTGCTGCCCAGCCACGACGAGGCGGGCGGCGCGATCGCGAGCAAGTTCGACTTCACCGCGATGCCGATCGCCCTGCCCAAGGGATTGCCGACCGACCGTAAGATCCGCCATCTGCGTCCGGCTTACGACAACCTGTCGGCCTGGATCTCCTCGATCGGCGCGTCCATCGCGATGAACGACTTCGACGGCAACCGGCTGGCCGATGACCTGTGCGTCGTCGATCCGCGCTCGGACACCGCCTTTCTGACTCCGACGCCGGACAGCAACACCAGCCGCTACGAGCCGTTCGTGCTCAACCCCGAGCCGCTGCCGATCGACGAGTCCACCGTGCCGTCGGGCTGCACACCCGGCGACTTCAACGGTGACGGCCGGATGGACGCGCTCGTTCAGTACTACGGCCGCACGCCGATCCTGTACCTGCAACGTTCGAACGCCAACCGCTTGGACTCCAAGGCTTTCCGCCCGGTGGACCTGGTTCCATCGCCGAACGCACCGGACGGCAGCTATCAGGGCCAGCGCTGGATCACCGCGGCGGTATCGGTCGCCGATTTCGACGGAAACGGTAAGCCGGACATCTTCCTCGGCCACTACTTCCCCGACATGGACGTGCTGACCGACGACGCCCAGCTCGCGCTGCGAATGACCGACTCGCTGTCCAACGGACGCAACGGCGGCAAGGCCCGCATCTTCACGCTGGCCTCCGCCAAGTCCGGTGACGAGCCCACCGCCGACTTCCGCGAGGTGGCCAATCCGTTCCCGATCGGCATGGACACCGGCTGGGCGCTGGCCGCCTCGTCCAGGGACCTCAACGGCGACCAGCTCCCCGAGCTGTACGTGGCCAACGACTTCGGGCGCGACCGCCTGTTCGTCAACCGGTCCGCGCCGGGTGACATCCGGTTCAATTTCGCCGAAGGCGAGCGTGGCCCCACCGACCCGAAGTCGTATGTGCTCGGCCATGATTCGTTCAAGGGCATGGCCGCGGAGTTCGCCGATCTGAACGGCGATGGCATGCCGGACCTGTTCGTGAGCAACATCGCGGTGCGGTTCGCGCTGATGGAAGGCCACTTCGCCTGGTACAACACGGCCAAGGACCCCGCGGACGCCGCGCGTCAGCTGGCCGAGGGCGTCGCGCCGTTCGAGAACCGCGCGACCGATGTCGGGCTGGCCTGGGAGACCTGGGGCTGGGACGCCAAGACCGGCGATTTCGACAACGACGGCCGCAACGAGCTGATCCAGGCCACCGGCATGATCAAGGGCGACACCAACCGCTGGCCGCAGATCCAGGAACTCGGCACCATGAACGACGAACTGGTCAAGTACCCGTGGGCCTGGCCGATCATCGGCCCCGACGCCGATCTGGCGGGTAGCGATCCGCTCGGCTTCTTCAGCCGCGGTGACGACGGCAAGTTCGCCAACCTCACCCACGCGCTCGGGACGGACACCCCGGTCCCGTCGCGCGGCATCGCCGTCGGCGACACCTCGGGCAACGGTGCGCTCAGCTTCGCCGTCGCCCGTCAGTGGGGCGATCCGACCTTCTACCACAACAACAAGGCGAACAGCGGCCATTACCTCGGCCTGAAGCTGGTCAAGCCGACCTGGGAGGGCGCAACCACCACGACCACCGTGGCCGGGCTTCCCGTCCAGGGGGTTCCCGCGGTGGACGCCCAGGTGGAAGTGCGCACGCCGGACGGCCGGCTGATCACCAGCTACGTCGACGGCGGCAGCGGGCACACCGGAAAGCGCGCAACCGAGGTGCACCTCGGCCTCGGCGACGTCGATCCGGCCGCACCGCTGAACGTCCTGATCAAGTGGCGTGAGAACAACGGCACGCCGCACGAACAAACCCTCCAGCTCGCGCCGGGCTGGCACACCGTGAACCTCGCCTCGGACGCGCAGGAGGTCAAGCAGCGATGAGCGACAACGACAAGAAAGATCCGGGAGACGCGGCAGCCGCGTCGAACGGCCATCCCGAAACTACTGGAAGCCCCGACGGTAACGGCAGCGCCGCGGCCAACGGCGGTCCCGCAGGCAACGGCACCGCCGCCACCACCGCGGAACGCATTTCGGCCCTGCAGCGGTCGGGTACCGAGTTCGCCAAGGAGTGGGTGGAAGCGCCGGCGCCAACCAAGGATCCGCGCTACCTGGCGCTGCGCAACTTCGCCATCTCGATCACGGTCTTCAACATCATCGGGTTCCCGCTGCTCGGCTTCGAGCAGCCGTTCCTGTGGCCGTTCATCGCGCTGGCCACCGCGTACTCCACCGAAATCGGGCTGGAAGTCCTCGCGGCGTGGGCGTACAAGCGGCCACCCGCCTTCCGTGGCCGCGGCCCGCGCGGGCTGTTCGAGTTCCTGCTGCCCTCGCACATCACGGGTCTGGCGTTCAACTTCCTGATGTTCGCGCACGACAAGCTGTGGCCGATAATCTTCGGCATCGTCGTCGCGGTGGGCACGAAGTGGGTGCTGCGCGCCAAGATCAACGGCAAGATGCGGCACTTCATGAACCCGTCGAACTTCGGGATCGCGGTGTGCTTCCTGGTGTTCCCGATGATCTCGCCTGCGCCGCCGTACCACTTCACCGAGTACATCTCCGGACCGCCGGACGTGCTCATCGTGCTGCTCCTGCTGACCACCGGCACCATGCTGAACGCCAAGCTGACCAAGAAGATGCCGCTGATCTTCGCGTGGGTGACCGCGTTCGCGCTACAGGCCATCGTGCGCGGGATCTTCGAACCGAACGTCTCGATCCTGGCCGCGCTGAGCATGATGACCGGACTGGCGTTCGTGCTGTTCACCAACTACATGGTCACCGACCCCGGCACCACGCCGTCGGGCAAGAAGCAGCAGATCATGTTCGGCGCGGGCGTTGGCCTCCTGTACGGCGTGATCACCTCGATGCACATCGCCTACGGGTTGTTCTTCGCGCTGGTCATCGTGTGTTCGGCCCGCGGCATCTACTGGTGGGTACGCAGTGGCATGGAATGGTGGCAGCAGCGCTCGGCGTCGCCGAGCGCACCGCCGCCGTCCGGTCCGGTCGCCCCGGATGAGGACGAGCCCGCCGAGTTGGCGACGGAGGCGGCTCGCCCATGACCGACAGCGCCGAGCTGCGCCGCGTGCTCGGCGCTTTCACCACCGGTGTCACCGTGGTCACCACCGGGTGGCCACGGCCGCACGGGATGACCGCCAACGCGTTCACGTCCGTCTCGCTGGATCCCCCGCTGATCCTGGTGTGCGTCGCCCACACGGCGCGCCTGCACCGGGCGATCCACGAGGCGGGCGCGTTCGCCGTTTCGGTGCTCTCGGCAGGACAGGAGCCGGTGGCACGGTATTTCGCCGACTCGGCGCGCCCCGACGGCAGCGCGCAATTCGACCAGGTCGAGTGGTTTCCCGGACCGCAGACCGCCGCGCCGATGCTGGCGAACGCGGCAGCGGGCCTGGAATGCAAGCTCGACACCGTCTTCGACAGCGGTGACCACAGCATCGTCATCGGCGAGGTCGTGCACGCCGAACGCGACGCCGAACTGGCCGCCTCGGGTGCGCTGACGTTCTTCGACGGCGGCTTCCGTCCTTTCATCCCTCGAATCCCTTGACGATTGGAGAACCCTCATGCCTTCGCCTATCGGTCCGCTCCGCGCGGCCCTGCTGGTCCCCAGTCCGGCCAGCGTCCGCATGGTGCTCAGCCAATTCGAGCAGCCCGACCAGCACACCGCGCTCGAGCTGGAGCAGGTGACCATGGCACTGGTCACGGGTATCGACTCCGCGGTACGCAGCGCGAACAATGACGAGCTGATCGCCACGCTGCTCCAGGTGCCGCCGAAGTACCGCGGGTTCGCCTACGAGGGCGCCGCGGTCGGCCTCACCGCGATCGACTCGCTGTCCCCCGGCCGGCGCGCCGCCGAACTTATCAGCGGCCCGGCCAGCGAGTATGCCCTGACCATGTACGTCGGGGTCGGTCTCGCGATGGCGAAGATCCCGAAGTTCCGGTGGAACAAGGTCTTCCCGCAGCACCCGCTGTTCCGCTGGCTCGCCATCGACGGCTACGGCTTCTACAATGCGTTCTTCAAGATGCAGCGTTACGTGCGTGACAAGCATGTCGAGACCCGCTTCCCTGGCTGGCTCGGTGACCGTGACAACCTGAAGCGCATCGTGGATCAGGGCACGGGACGTGCGCTGTGGTTCATCGGCGGCGGCAGCCCGGCCGGTGTGGTGCGGATGATCAGCGAGTTCGACCCCAAGCGGCACGCCGACCTGTGGAGCGGCGTCGGCATCGCGGTGACCTTTGCCGGCGGCGTGGAAACCCCCGTCATGGAGGAACTCTGGGACGTGGCCGGGCAGTACCGGCCGCAGCTGTCGCTGGGTTCGGCCATGGTGGCGCGCATCCGGCAGCAGACCAACAGCGTCAACGAGCACAGCGAGGCGGCCGCGAAAGTGTTCTGCGGCACCAGCGTCGCGAAAACCGATGCGCTGCTGGAGACTTCGCTCGAAGGTCTCCCCGACGACGGCACCTCCGGCACCTATCTGCTGTGGCGGGATCGGGTCGCCGAGATCGTCACCGCGAGCCGGGCCTGAGGATCGCCGTGATGGCACGGGTCAGGGACTGGGTCGGCAAGCACGTCATCGTCACCGGCGGATCGGAAGGGATCGGCGCCGCGGTGGCGGGTGCCTTCGCGCGGCGTGGCGCGCGAGTCTCCATCATCGCGCGCCGGAAACTGCCGCTGCGCGACACCGCGAAAGATCTCGGCGCGGACTGGGCTGCGGCGGACGTGACGCGTCCGGACCAACTCGCCTCGGCCATCACGGAATTGGAGCAGCGGAACGGGCCCTGCGAGGTCATCGCCTGCTGCGCGGGGCTCACGCTGCCCGGCCGGTTTCTCGAGGTGGACCCCGGCGAGTTCGAGGTGCACATGTCGGCGAACTACCTCGGCGCCGTGCATGCGGTGCGTCAGGTACTGCCCGGCATGGTCGAACGGTCGCGGGGGAAGATCCTTCTCGTCAGCTCGACCTCGGCGTTCCTCGGCATCCCCGGCTACAGCGGCTACGGTCCGACCAAGGCGAGTATCCGGCAGTTGGCACTCTGTCTGCGCTACGAGGTCGAGCCGAAGGGCGTGGACGTGACGGTGATCTATCCCGCCGACACCGATACACCTGGGCTGGCCAAGGAGAACCTGCGCAAGCCGGTGGAGACCAAGGCCGTCACCGGATCGATCGAGCCGATGTCGGCCGAGCGGGTCGCCGAGGCCGCGGTGCGCGGACTGGAACGGGGGCAGCACCACATCGCCCTCGATCCGCTGACCCGGTTCTTCCTGATGTGGGCGAATTTGCCCGAAGACCTGGCGCGGCCGTTCTTACGCCGCACCATCGCGAAGGCACTCGGCTCAGGGTAAGCGTTCGCGCCGGTCGGTATCCGTCTCCGATACCGGGCCGGACAGGTCCCAGAGGCGTCGCGCCGTTCCGGGGCTTCGGTCAGCCGTGGCGGAACGGTGCGGTGGTCACGTCGGCAAGGCGATCGGCTCGGAGTGAGCGTTCGCCCCGGCGTCCGTCGCCGATGCCCGGCTGGGCAGGTCCCAGTGGCGTTGTGCTGTTCTGGGGCCTGGGTCAGCCGTGGCAGCACGGTGCAAGTGGCCACGTCGGCGGCGAACCGCCCGCACATCGGGTTCCGGTGCGCGGGCGGGCCTTCGTTGTGTTCAGCCGACCAGGACGATCGCGCAAGCCCCGATGAAGACGGCTTGCACCAGCGTCCGCAGCGGCAGCGGCATGGTCTTGATGCCGAGGTCGGCACGGGCGGCGCGGACGTTCGCCGGGAACATCACCACCAGCAGCGCGATCAAGCAGGCCGCCGCCAGGTCTGCGGTCGCGGGGATGAGCAGGCCGACCGCGCCCGCGGCTTCCAGCACGCCGGTGAACGTGACCAGCGCGGGCGGATTCGGCAGTCGCGGCGGCACCATTTCGATCAGCGCGTCACGACGTGGCTGGAGGAAATGCGCGCTCGCCGTGAGGACGAACATCGCGGCCAGGCCGAGCGCGGTCGCATGCGCCCAGGAATCGAGCCAGCCGGGGCCGATCAGCCAGCCGATGAGCCGGGCGGTTGCGGTGACGACGGCGAGGACAACCAGCGGTGCCATCGGGTCTCCTGTGGGATCGAAAGCAAATCTTGGCAGTGGCAAGATTAGGTCCGCGCGCGCCAACTTGTCAATGTCAAGATGATCAGCCACCATCGAGGCATGGCGAAGGACAGCTACCACCACGGTGATCTGCGCGCGGCACTGCTGGCTGCGGCCGCCGAGCGCATCGCCGCCGACGGCGTCGACGCACTCTCCCTGCGCAACCTGGCGCGGCACGCCGGCGTCTCACACGCCGCACCCGCCCACCATTTCGGCGATCGAGCGGGCCTGCTCACGGCGCTGGCCACCGAGGGCTTCGAACTGCTGGCCGAACGACTCGAACAGGCCGCCGAGGACCTCCGTGAGGTCGCGGTGGCCTACATTCGCTTCGCGCTCGAATATCCCGGTCACTTCGACGTCATGTACCGCCACAGCCTTCTGCACGCCGACGATCCGAAACTGCAAGCGGCGCGGGAACGTTCGGGCACGGCACTGCGCTCGGGCGTCTCGGCGATCCAGCCGGAGCACAGCCGAAAGCACCAGCAGGCGATGCAGCTCGCCGCATGGTCCCTGGTACACGGCTTCGCATCACTGTGGCGCGAAGGGGCACTGCACAATTCGGCGCTGGTCACCGATCCCGATCCGGAGGTCCTCGCGCGTACGATGCTGTCCACCATCCGGTTCGAGTGACCCGAAACCGTCCTGCACCGAGCCGCCACCGTGTTAGCTGGACATCCGGAAGGAGCAGGCGGCCCCACCCCGGCTGCCGTCGACACATGGACATCCACGCCTATCCGACCGACGCGCCGACCCCTCTCGACCTCACCGGAGCGCACCGGATCGCCGACCGCTACCTGGCCGGCGACGACCACGCCGCACACGGAATCACCTACCGGATCACCGAATTCAACGCCTGTTTCGTCGCCGTCGCCGTCTTCGCCGGGCCGCCGCACGCCGACCCGAACGCACCGGTGGTCGTCGGCGGCTCGGTCTGCGTCATCGACAAGCCCACCGGCGCGGTCTCCTACTGGCCGACCTACCCGGCCACGATGGTCGCCGACCAGTACGCGGCCGCACTCAGGGACGGGCGGCTCATCGTCGAGGACGACTGGCCGGAGGACGACGATCAGCACGCCAGCACCGAGTCACCCTCTCCATGAAGAGAACCCGGCATTGCATACCCGCGAAGTCCTTGCCGTAATTGATAATTGAAGTTCGTGCTACAACGATGGGCGGCGGTAGGCTTTCCGACAGCCACGGCAAAGGAGACCAGTGCATCATGGGGGACAACGAGCCCGGCGAAGCCCGCGACACGAGTCCACCTCCGCAGGATGATCCTCCGGAACGGCGCACCTGGATCACTCGACACCCTATTCTCGCCGCGATACTCGTGCCGGTCATCGCGGGTTTGATCGTCCTGGTACCGGATAAGTACTTCGATGCGAAGCAGAGCGGGAACTCCGCCTCGCAAACCCCTCCATCCGATCAGCCCTCCCGGACGGAGCCCACTGACCGCCCGACGGCCGCCGCTACTCCCTCGACCACGGCGTCGGCCTCGTCAGAGGGCATCCGGTGGTCCGGCACGGTCAACCTGACCTCCCTCGACCTGGACTCCGTCCCGCCCAGAGTGGTATCCGGGAATAATGGTGTCAGCACGTGGGTCAACTACAACTACTCTTCGTCCCGCGAATTCTCCGAGGCCACGATCTACGGCCAGCGGGGCGACTTCTTGACAGTGAAGCCCACTATCGCGCTGTGGGGTAATCCGACCAGGCCGACCAGGCAACACTGCGCAGATGCCATCTCCACTCAGGGCGTCGAATCGCTACCCCTCAGCAAGAACAGCAGCTACTGCGTCAAAACCGTGGCCAATCGCGTCGCCTTCATTACCGAACTATCGCTCAACGACGCCATCCATGCCTATACGGCGGTGGTAACAATCTGGTCCGCCACCAGCTGACGGGTCTCGCGCCCACGCCACCCCATTTGTCGTGCACGTCATTCATACAGCATCGACAGGTCGATCAGTGTGACCTCGTCCGACTCCGCCGCCCTTCGGGCATTCTCGTTGAAGCCGGCCCCGCTGAAACACAGGAGTCGTGTTCGGCTGGTGTCGCACCGGCCGTTTCGGGCGACGACCCTCGTGATGTTTGTAGGGTTACAGTTTATATAACTGACCCCCCACAAATCCGGCCAGGGTGGGAGTGTCGAACACAGCGTATCGGCCCGGAGGCGAAGCGAGTCATGCGTGGCATCCGACAGCCGCCGCATACCGACCCGAACTGCTCGCCGAAGGCCGCCCTGCCTCGCCCTCGACGAACGAGCGAACCGCCGACGAGGTCCGACCGCGCCAGGGGCCCCGAACCTGTCGGACCCGACTGTTAGCGTCGGCGCATCAGGTTCTTGCTCGCCTACCGAATCCATTGGGGGAATTGAATGTTCGAGAATTCATCGGCCGATGGAATCGGCCAGGACCGAACCGAGCAGTCATCGACGGTGACGGAGATGGGCGGGCTGATTCGCGACTGGCACGAGACCGGCCCGAGCGGCGTGCCCGACACGACGTTGCGCCTTGCCGTCGCGTTGACGACACTGCTCGGCGCGGACAACGCCGCCGAGGCGGATCGGTTGATGACACTGGTCCTGGGAAGGGAAGCCGACACCGCCGCCAATCGGACGGCGGCCGCGCAGTGGCTGCACGCGCGGTATCCGGGTGAGCGGTATCTGAACCCGCCGCCCGACGGGCTCGGCGATTCGCTCGTCGGCCGAGTGCTGCGCGACGAGAGCGACGGTGGTGTGCGACTGCTAGCCGACAGCGTGCACAGCGCCTCCCCTGCCCAGCTCGAGCGGTGTCTCACAGTCCTCACCCGGCTCTGTGCGGGCGACGCGCACATACGGTCCGCGACCGCGAAATATTTTGCGGCACATCATCGGCAGCTGGCGGAGCATGTCTCGAGCTCCTCGCACGGAGACCGGGAAGCTTCTGGCGACGGCACGCTCCTCGGCACGATCACTCTTTTCCTCACGCGCGTGATGCCCGGAGACCCGAGCACATACGACAGCATGAGTGCCGAGGACAAGCACGAACTCTCGCTTTCCGTCAACGAATTGGGCGATCTCGCCCGCGCAGCGAGAAACATGCGCGCCGCCGGGCACCTGTACCGCCAGGCGTCTCTCCTCGGCCGCGAAGGTGACGAGCTTGCAGATCCGGGCGGCGAGGACGTCGTGTCCGAAGACGAACTCGCACCGAACGCGACCGGCCCCGCCGAGGCGAGGCGCCTGTACCGTCGCTCCATCGTGATCGGCGAACGCATCGCCGCCGCTCAACCGGCCGACTCGGGATACCGTCGCGATCTTTCGGTGTCCTACGGCAAGCTCGCCGATCTCGAACGAACAGCGGGCGACGTCGATGCGGCGACCCGACTGCACTACTGCGCACTGGCCATCGCCGAGGAGCTCGCCGAGGCCGAGCCCGCCAACCGCATGTACCGCCGTGACCTCGCCGTCGTCAACGAGAAAGTGGCCGACATCGCCCATGCCGCGGGCGATGCAGACCTCGCCGCACACCACTACCGGACGTCGCTCATCCTCACCGAGGAGCTCGCCGCCGCCGAGCCCGGAAATCCGCTCTACCGGCGGGACCTCACGGTCTCTTACACCAAGCTCGGCAACCACGCTTTGTCCGTGGGTGACCTGGACGAGGCCGGACGGGTTTATCACCTGGCGCTCGCCGTGACCCAAGAACTGGTCGATGCCGACCCCGACAACTTGCTATACCGTCGCGATCTATCGATCGGTTACGACAAATTGGCCGAGTTATCGCGCGCTCGTGGGGATCTTGCCGAGGCGATCCGCCTGTATCGACGCTCGGTGGAGGTAGCCGAATCGCTGGTCGCGGCAGAACCGTCGAACCATTCCTACCGGCGCGACCTCTCGGTGAGTGTGGACCGGCTGGCCGGGGCGATCCGCGCGAACGGCGATCCGCACGTGGCCATCCGGCACTATCACCGTGCACTCGCTCTCACAGAGGAACTGCTCGGCGCCGACCCCACCCATACGCAGTACCGCCGCGACCTCGTCGTCACCTGCAATGTGCTCGGTGATATCGCCAGGGAATGGCGCGACTTCGCCGAAGCGGCCCGGCTCTATCGACGTTCGCTGGACGGTACCGAGGATCTGATCGCGAGCGCACCCGGCAACCTCCAGTACCGCCGCGATCTCTTGATCGTCTACGAGGCACTGAGTTCACTCGCGATCGACCAGGGAGACCACGATGCCGCCGCGACGCATTGCCGTCGCGTCCTTGCAGTGTCGGAAGAACTCGTCGCCGCCGCTCCCGCGAACCTCGGGTATCGACGCGATCTGCTCCTCGCCTACACCTCGCTCGGCAAAGTGATAGCACTACAAGGAGATTCCCGCGAAGCCGGGCAGCAGTTCGAACACGCCACCGCGGTCGCCGCGAGCCTGGTCGAGTCCGCGCCGGATAACGCCGCCTACCGCAGAGACCTCTCGACCAGCTATCACAAACTGGGCGATCACGCCCGCGCCCGAAATGATCTCGCCGAAGCCGAGCACGCATACCGAAACGCCCTGGCTATCGATCTCGCGCTGGTGGACACCGAGCCCTCGAACCTGTCCTACCGCCGCGACCTATCGATCACCTACGACCGACTCGGCACACTCGCACGCTCGGCAGGCGACCACCCCGCCGCGCACGATTGGTACCGCCGCTCGGCCGACATCGCCGAAGAACTGGCGGCCACGAACCCCGGCAACCTCGGATACCAACACGACCTGCTGTCCTGCTACGACAAACAGGGCACCCTCGCACGCGAAACCGGAGACGTGGCAAACGCAGCCCGCTACTTCCGCCGCGGCCTCGCCGTCGCCGATCACCTGGTGCGAACCGCCCCCTCCAACCTCGGCTACCAGCGTGAACTCGCCCTGATGTACGAGCGCCTCGCCGACCTGGCGAGCGGCATCCGATGAGCGCTCCCCCACGGTCACGGCTCCAGATATAGACGCTCGCATGGCAATCGGCCGAGGCCATCGGTGGGGCCCGGGATAACTGTGATCGATCCTTGCTGGCGGGCGTGCCATTCCGCGATGAAGCGGAGAGCGGCAGTGCGGCAGGCGGTGTAATCCAGACGGGCTCCGTTTAGGACAAGGCTCAGGTGAAAGTCAGGTTCGCCGGGACGCGGTGTGGCGGGATCCGACATCAGGCGCAGGCGATCAGTGCGTCGAGGACGGTTTTCAGGGAGGGGCGGTAGCCGTCGCGCGCCGGTTCTATCCATCGTCGGTAGGTATGGTCGGTGAGCGAGGGGAGCGCGATGATCCCGAGGGGCGGAACAATCTGCGAGTTGGTACGCAACAGGGTACGGGCATGGAGGGAGTGGTCGTCGGCCTCGACTGAATAGCCTGTGAGGAATATGTATCGCCGGGAACGGTGCCACACGATCGGGCCTGCCAGTGACCGTGCGACGAGATACTCCCGGATCATGTGTCCGAGTGGTTCGGGAGTGGTGAGTGCGCGCACGCCGCCGCCGATGGCGACTGCGATCCGGCCGGATTCGTCGATGTGGCAAGGCAATTGGCAGACAGTGCGGTAGTAGTGGCAGCGGCCGAGCGCTTCCGCGACTGCGGGTGTGGACATAGATCCCCTTGTGCTGTTCGTCATGGATCGAGGACCCTGGCTGCAGAAGGACATTCGCGGGGTCCACCTCGCGTCGAGGCCGAATCAGCATCCGATGGTCGTGCTACCGGCGGGGCCGCGCAGTGATCCTGTGCGGAAGGGGGTGCAGTGTGCACCCCACGTCAGCGGCTCAGACCGACGCTTCCGGCCATCGACCGTGCTCTGCGGCTGATGAGTGCGCCGCCCCGGTCCACAGCGTCGGCGATCATCTGCCGTGCGGACGGAGAGTAGTGCACGGAATCCGCCGAGATCTGGTATGCCTGCTCGAGCCAATGCAGCATTGCCGAATAATCGCGTCGCTGGTGATAGCTGCGAGCAATCTCGACACCGAGCCGCCCTCGCCGCTCCCTGCTGGGAATCTCATCTGGGTCGATGTCTTCTGCGCGGTGGCGGGCGTCGGAGGCTTTCGAGAGATCGGCGGCGATGGTCACTCCGTGCAGCTTGACGTTCGCAGCCCCGAACATCGTCCACGGATGGTGGTAGTTCCTGCCGAGCCGTCTTGCGGTGGCATCGGCCTCGTCCCAATGCCGCCACGCGTCCCCCTCACGCCCGGCCTGGGCTGCGGTGATCGCCGCATGCAGCTGCAGAGCGCCGTACATGCCGCGTGCGTCGTCCTCGGCATCCGCCAGACGCGGCTCCAGGAGCGCGGCGGCATCCCGCACAAGCGTCAGCGCACCATCCGTGTCCCCGGCCGAGCGCTGCACCATGCCGAGTGTCCATGCCGCACCGGCCAAGGTGACTGGCACGTCCGCTTCTTGTGCCGCGAGCATGGCTCGGTCGGCCGCCGTCCACAGGAGTTCCGACTCACTCGCCCAGACGATTTCGTGCTGCACCAAGGCGTAGACGTCTGCCAACACCGCATAGGCAGCCCGCCGGTCTGCGCCCTCCGCGAGCCGGGCCGCGATGCGCGCATCGACTAATAGCCCAGGCAGTACACGGCCGACATCTGTGCGGTGTCTCTTCGATTGATGCCAGAGGTGCCACGCGTCAGCTGCCCTCGCCGTTAGTGCCGCAACATCCGTGCGATGCATGGGAATTGCCAGCAGGGGATCCCGCACAGCTTCGCGAATAGCCGGCACGGCGTCGTGCGGAACACGCGCAAACGACGCAATCGGCACCGACGTCGAACCGCCGAGATCCATGTCGATCCCCGCAAGAACGGCCACATCACTCACGGCCAAGGCTTCGGCCAACTTGACCAGCAGAGGTAACCGAGGCGGCAACCGCGTTCCCCGCTCGATACCCTTCAACCAGGAGGCAGACATGCCGACCAGTCCCGCGAGAACCGGTCGGCTGAGTCCCTTTCGCTCACGCAGGATTTGAATACGCTCGCCAGTCCGCTTCCCGGCGAGATCATCGATCATCGGTCACCTCGGGCCTGTGCTCGGTCACTCGGACGCCCACCCGCTAGCGTAGGCCCGAACAAGCAGTCGCGGTGCCGGTCACCGTTATCGACCGGCTGGATCCAGCTCTGGGTCAGCGCTGTCGACTGTCGACGCTCGCCGCCAAGCGGAATGGCGTCGATATGGAGGCTATTGCGGCGCAGCGAAGTTGTCTCGCACCTGCGCAAGCAGGTGAGGGTTCACGGAGTGGGCGAAGCAAGCCCCGATGTCGGTGGGGTGGGCAGGGCTGGCGCGGGCTCGCCCGCGTCGGGGACCTCGGTTCCGCGCAGGGAGGTTCCGGCGGTTTCGCGGAGGAAGGTCCAGGCGACCAGGCCGATGAGGGAGGCGCCGATCATGTAGACGGCGGGGAACAGGGACCAGCCGGTGGTCTCGATCACCGCTTCGTTGATCAGGGGGGCGGTGCCGCCGAAGGCCGCGGTGGAGACGTTGTAGGCCAGCGCGAAGCCTGCGTAGCGGACGTGGGTTGGGAAGATGGCAGGGAAGGTGGAGCTGATGGTGGACAGCTGCGGCACGTAGAACAGTCCGAGCACGATGAATCCGGCGATCGCCCAGCCGGTGCCCTGACCCATCAGCCAGTACATCGGCACCGCGAGGACCGCCAGGCCGACGAGCGAGAACAGCCACATGGGGCGTCTGCCGACGCTGTCGGACAGGCGGCCGAAGAACGGCAGCACCAGCATCATCACCAGCTGCCCGACCAGCATCATCGCCGTGGTCGCCGACTCGCCCATGCCGATCGTGTTCTGCAGGTAGGTGGGCTGGTAGGTGAGCAGCGTGTAGTTCACCACGTTGAGGGCGACGACCAATCCGGCCAGCGTGAGGGTCTCGCGCCGGTAGGTGGTCAGCACTTCGCGCAGGCCGCCTGGCGGGTGCTTGTGCTCGGCGACCTCGCTGAACACCGGGCTTTCGGTCAGCTTGGCCCGCAGGTACCAGCCGGTCAGGCCGAGCGGGATGGCGATCAGGAAGGGAATGCGCCAACCCCAGGCGTGCATGGCGTCCGAGCCGAGGACCAGCTGGCAGGCCAGCACCGTCGCGGAGCCGCCGACGAAACCGGCGAGCGTACCGAACTCCAGGAAACTGCCGAGGAACCCACGTCTGCGGTCGGTCGCACATTCGGCCAGATAGGTTGCGGCGCCGCCATATTCACCGCCGGTCGAAAATCCTTGCACCACACGCAGGGTGATCAGCAGGATCGGCGCGAGCACACCGACCGTCGCATGGGTGGGCAACATGCCGATGGCGCCGGTCGCCGCGGCCATGAGCAGAATCGTGGTGGCCAGCACGGCTTTTCGACCGATGCGGTCACCGAGCGGTCCCCACACCATGCCGCCGAGCGGCCGGAGTACGAACGAGATGGCGAAGCCGAGCATGGTGCCGAGCGTCCCCAATTCGCCGGGAAAGAACGCGTCGGTGAGGTATGTCGCGGTGGCGGCGTAGACGCCGTAGTCGAACCATTCGGTGGCGTTTCCCATGGCCGAAGCCGCCACGGAACGCCGCAGTGGGAAACTCTCGGATGTGGTCACGTGCACGTCCTCTCCAGCCCGTACACGGACCTTGATCGTTCCACCTCCGGCTCCTGACTTCCAGAGGTTCGGCACGAAACAGGGCGATACCCAGGTTTCTCACCCAGCAAACAGCAACACCGTGCGACGAGCTCTGGAATAGCCGCGATGAACTGCCGATTCACCAACTTTGTGACGCCAGTCACAAATGAGACACCTGCGTGTCGGAGTCGGGCAAAAACGCGGCGTCGCTCCCTCCCGGCCAACACGCCCCGATGCAGCCTCCCGGACACGCATCCAGTCGAAGAATGCCGCCGGACGCCCCCGGCCGATACGCAATCCCGCAACCTCGCGGAGGCGTGTTCGATGCTGCGGCGCAGGGCGTTCCGCGATCCACCGACGCAAACACGATCGGTTGCGGCGCCCGTGAGCTTGACATTGTCATTGTGACAAGGTCTTCACTGGCCGTCGGAGGTGGTCCCGATGAACTCGACACACAGGAATCCACAAGGCGCACGACTGCTCGACGCATTGGCCGCCGCGAACTCGTCGACGCGGCTCGCGGCGGCCTTGGCAGCAGGCACGCATCCCGAGCCCGGTTTCGTCGACGCGCTGGTAGCACGGTGCGCGATCGAGCCGGACTTCTTCGTGCGCGATATGCTCACGTGG
Source organism: Nocardia amamiensis NBRC 102102 (assembly GCF_001612745.1). GTDB lineage: Bacteria > Actinomycetota > Actinomycetes > Mycobacteriales > Mycobacteriaceae > Nocardia > Nocardia amamiensis. The sequence goes on from NZ_BDBA01000002.1 coordinate 16,780, forward strand.
GCGCTGACCCGGCTCCCGTCGGAGATCACGGTTCCGAAGCTCCGCGCGGAACTTTCTTCCGAACGCGCACAGGCCCGCAGCCAGGCGTTGCACACGCTGTCCAAGATCGGGGACCCGAACGCGTGGCCCGCGATCACTCAGTCCTTGCTGCACGACGCCGACGACGAGGTCGCGAGGAGTGCGTGGCGCGCTGCCGTCGTCCTCGTACCCGACGGGGAGAAGGAAGGTCTGGCCATGGAACTGGCCACGCAATTCGGCCGCGGTGACCGGGAGGTACGGCTGAGTCTGAGCCGTGCCCTCGTCGCGCTCGGCGACGTGATCGAGCCGGTCCTGCGAACCGCGATGACAAGTAACGACCCGGTGCAGCGTGCCCATGCAAGCGCTACCGAGCGGCTGCTGCGCGACCCGGATTCCGGTTTCGACCTCGCTGTCGATGCGGCGAGACGCGTCGTCGCGCTCGGTCCGGACCGGGAGGAGGCAACCGCGTGCTGATCGGTGAGGTGGCGCGCCGATCGGGTGTGAGTGCCCGGATGCTCAGGCACTACGACCTTCTCGGCCTGGTACGACCGACAGGCCGCACCGTGGGCGGCTACCGGGAATACTCCCCCGACGATATCCGGCGGATCTTCCATGTAGAGGGGCTGCGGTCCCTGGGACTGTCACTGAGCCAGATCGGACGCGCTCTCGACGATCCAGGATTCACCCCGTCCGCACTGGTCGGCGACCTCATCCGAAAGACCGAGGAACGACTGAACCGGGAGCGGGAGCTGCTCGAGCGTCTGCGTGCGGTCGATGCGGCCGAACCCTCCGGCTGGCAGGACGCCCTGCGCCTCGTCGAGCTCCTGCACGGTCTCGGTTCACCGAGTGCCGCCAGGCGGCAGCAGGCCATCCTGTCCCCGGCCGAGGACGTGTCGGTACCCGCCGAGCTGCTGGCCGAAGCGATCCTCACCGAATCCGATCCGAACGTCGCCGGGGCCCTCCGGTGGGCCCTCGCACGGGCCGACAGTTCCGCTGTGGCGAGCCTGGCCTCCGGCATGGGCTCGGCGAACGTCGACGTCCGGCGGCGCGCGGTCCTCGCGCTCGCGGAGCTATCCGGCGCCGAGGCGACGGCGATCCTCACCGACGCGCTCGCGGACGCCGACCCGGCCATCCGCAGACGCGCTGCGCTGACACTGGGCGCGCGGGGCATGACCTGCGCCGTGCCGACGCTCGTCGACACGGTGGTCGAGGGCCCGAACGACGTCGAGGCGGCCGAGATCCTGGGCACCCTGGCACGGGACGCCGAGTGGGCAGACCGGATCATGAGTGCGCTGGCCGACCGACTCGCCGCACACACAGCGGACTCTGGGGTGCGGATTCGACTGACCCAGGCACTTGCCGAGATGCCGGGGACCATTGCGCTGGAAGTCCTGCGGCAACTGGTCCACGACGATGATCGGGCCGTGGCCCGCATCGCCTCGGCCCTCGTTGACATGCTCGAAGGCCGGCCGGACGAGGAAACCCGAGACGCCGCGGGTCGGTAACCACGTATCGGCCTACGCGGTGTCCCACGGAGACCAGCGCGGACGCGTTGCACCGCCGCCCTTGTCTCCGAGGCGGGGCGACCCTCTGGCACAAGACAAGCCGCTGACCGTCACCGCCCGACACGCAACACCGCAGCCTCACTTACATGCGTTCGGTTCGCAGCTGGACACCACCCGACTGATACGAAATGCGCGCGACAATCCGATCCGCAGAACGCGGCGATGAGTCTGCCGACGTCCAGCGCGTATGCCGCTCTACAGTGGCGTCACATACGCACCCGCGATGCCGCCGTCGACCAGGAACTGGGAGGCGGTGATGAACGAGGAATCGTCGCTGGCCAGAAACGCGACGGCCGCGGCGATTTCCTCGGGTTCCGCGAACCGCCCGAGCGGCACGTGCACCAGGCGGCGGGCAGCCCGCTCCGGGTCCTTGGCGAACAACTCACGCAGCAGGGGTGTGTTCACCGGACCGGGACACAGGGCGTTGACCCGAATGCCATTGCGGGCGAATTGGACTCCGAGTTCCCGGCTCATGGCCAGCACCCCGCCTTTGGAAGCGGTGTAGGAAATCTGCGAGGTCGCCGCGCCCAGCACCGCGACGAACGACGCGGTGTTGATCACCGAACCCTTACCGCGCTCCAGCATGTGCCCGATCGCGTACTTGCTGCACAGGTACACCGAGGTCAGATTGACCTCTTGCACGCGGCGCCAGGCGTCGATGCCGGTGGTGAGGATCGAGTCGTCCTCCGGAGGCGAGATGCCCGCGTTGTTGAACGCGATGTCCAACCCGCCGTAGGTGTCCACCGCGGTCTGGAACAGCGCCTCGACTCGAGCTTCGTCCGTCACGTCCACCTGGACGTACCGTCCGGCGACCTCCTCGGCCGCCGCTTTACCGGTCTCGGCGTCGATGTCGGCGACGACCACCTTCGCCCCCTCCGCCGCGAAACGACGGACCGTGGCCAGACCGATACCGCTCCCGCCGCCGGTGACGACGGCGACTCGATCCTGTAAGCGCTGCAACGTATCTCCTGTCGGAAGTGCTGGATCACTGGGTGGCGAGGAAGACGTTCTTGGTCTCGGTGAACGCCAGCGCGGCGTCCGGCCCGAGTTCACGCCCCAGCCCGGACTGCTTGAAACCGCCGAACGGCGTCCAATACCGCACGGACGAATGCGAGTTCACCGACAGGTTGCCCGCCTCCACACCGCGCGCCACCCGCAAAGCCCGGCCCACGTCACTGGTCCAGATCGACCCGGACAGGCCGTAGTCGGTGTCGTTGGCGATCCGCAGCGCGTCGGCCTCGTCTTCGAACGGGAGCACCGCGACCACCGGGCCGAACACCTCCTCGGTGAGCACCCGGTCGGTGGGCGCGCCGGGCAGCACCACCGTCGGCGGATACCAGAATCCAGGGCCGCCTGGCGCGTTCCCGGTGAACGCCACCTTGGTCGACGGTTGCACGAACTCGGCGACGCGCTCGCGGTGCGCGGCCGAGATCAGCGGGCCCATCTCGGTGGACTCGTCGGACGGATCGCCGACCCGCACGCCACGCACCGCGGGTTCCAGCAATTCGAGGAACCGGTCGAACACACTGCGCTGCACCAGGATTCGAGAGCGTGCGCAACAGTCCTGCCCGGCGTTGTCGAAGACTCCGTACGGCGCCGTCGCCGCCGCCCGCTCCAGGTCGGCGTCGGCGAACACGATGTTCGCGCTCTTGCCGCCGAGTTCCAGCGTCACCCGCTTCACCTGGTGCGCGCAGCCCGCCATGATCTGCTTGCCCACCTCGGTGGAGCCGGTGAACACCACCTTGCGTACCGCGGGATGGGTGACGAACCGCTGCCCCACCACCGAGCCCTTGCCGGGCAGCACCTGGAACACGCCCTCGGGCAGTCCCGCCTGCAGCGCGAGCTCCCCGAGCCGCAGTGCGGTCAGCGGCGTCAGCTCGGCGGGTTTCAGCACGACCGTGTTGCCCGCCGCGAGCGCGGGCGCGAACCCCCACGCGGCGATCGGCATCGGGAAGTTCCACGGCACGATCACTCCGACCACGCCGAGCGGTTCGTGGAAGGTGATGTCGACCCCACCCGCGACCGGGATCTGATTGCCGAGCAATCGTTCCGGCATCCCGGCGGCGTAGTGCAGCACGTCGCGGACGTTGCCAGCCTCCCAGCGCGCGTTGCCGATGGTGTGCCCGGCGTTCGCGACCTCGAGCCCGGCGAGGTGCTCGAGGTCCGCGTCGACCGCTTCGGCGAACCGGCGCAGCAGCCGGGCCCGATCGCCCGGCGCCACCTCGCGCCACGCGACCGAAGCACGCTGAGCCGCGGCGATGGCCGCGTCGGTCTCCACTTCGCTGAGCAGCTCGACGGACGTGACGACTTGTTCCGTCGCCGGGTTGACCACGTGCGCTGTCGTCATGAGTCGCGCTCCCTTCGGTAGGTGTCCGCCGCCTCGACCAGTGCCCGGATCAACCGGCGATCGGTGGCGTCGGCCTCCGGATGCCATTGCACACCCACCAGGAACGATCCGTCGGACGCCTCCACAGCTTCGATCGTGCCGTCGGCGGCGTGGGCGGTGGCGGTCAGGCTGTCCGCGAGCCGGTCCACGGCCTGATGGTGGTGGCAGGAGACCTTCACCTCCGGACCGGCGAGTTCCGCGACCCGGCTGCCCGCTGCGGTCAGCACACGCGTGGTGGTGAACCCGCCCGCGACGCCGGAATGCTCCTCGTGGCCGACGACGTCGGGCAGATGGGGAATCAAGGTGCCGCCAAGTGCCACGTTCGCCAGCTGCAGCCCGCGGCACACCGCGAGAATCGGCATGTCCGCAGCTCTGGCCAGCGCGAACAGGCCGAACTCCGATTCGTCACGATCCGGCCTGGTGTAGCCGGGAACCCCCGCCGATGACTCACCGTAGCGGGCGGGATCGATATCGGCGCCGCCGGTGAGCAGCAACCCGTCGAGCCGCCGCACCAGCTCGGGACGCGCTTCCCCTGCGGGCGGCAGCAACACCGGGATGCCACCCGCGGCCACCACCATGTCGACGTAGGCGTGCGGCAGCACCGCGCTGGGCAGATCCCACGCGTTGAAGCGGGTTTGCTCCACGTAGGTGGGCAAGCCGATCACGGGACGGGCTCCCGCGACCTCAGAGTCGTTCGAAACCACGGATACGCTCCCAGTCGGTGACCGCAGCGTCGTAGGCGTCCAGCTCCACCCTGGCCGCGTTGCGGTAATGCTCCACTACATCATCACCGAACGCCGCGCGCGCCACCGTGCTGTCCCCGAACAGCTGAGCCGCCTCGCGCAGCGTGTGGGGCACGCGCGGGCGCTCCGAGCGGTAGGCGTTGCCGTGGAATTCCGGCTCCAGCGGAAGGCGCCGATCGATGCCGTGCAGGCCCGCCGCGATGAGCGCGGCGACGGCGAGATACGGGTTCACGTCACCGCCCGGCACGCGATTCTCCAACCGCAGCGAGTGCTCCTCGCCCACCACGCGGATCGCGCAGGTCCGGTTGTCCCGGCCCCACGCGATCGCGGTGGGCGCGAAGCTGCCCGCCACGAATCGCTTGTAGGAGTTGATGTTCGGGGCCAGCAGGTAGGTGAACTCGCGCAGGCAGTCCAGCTGGCCCGCGATGAACTGCCGCATCAGCGCCGACGTTCCGTCGGCTCCGTCGCCCGCGAACACCGGCTCACCTGCCTCGGTTCGCAAGCTCAGGTGGATGTGGCACGAATTACCCTCGCGCTCATTGTATTTCGCCATGAACGTGAGGCTGCGCCCCTCCTGCGCCGCGATCTCCTTCGCACCGGTCTTGTAGATGCTGTGGTTGTCGCAGGTGACCAGGGCTTCGTCGTACCGGAACGCGATCTCGTGCTGGCCGGGATTGCATTCGCCCTTGGCCGACTCGACGTACAGCCCCGCCCCGTCCATCTCCTTCCGGATGCGCCGCAGCAGCGGCTCGATCCGCCCGGTGCCGAGCATCGAGTAGTCGACGTTGTACTGGTTGGCCGGTGTCAGCCCGCGGTACCCGGCGTTCCAGGCCGCCTCGTAGCTGTCGTCGAACACCAGGAATTCGAGTTCGGTCCCGACGAACGCGCGCAGTCCACGCTCGGCCAGCCGGTCCAGCTGCTTGCGCAGCACCTGGCGCGGCGAGGCGGCGACCGGCCGCCCCTGCGGCACCACGTGCTCCACGTCGCACAGCACCAGCGCCGTGCCCGGCCACCACGGCACCATCCGCAGCGTGCGCAGGTCCGGCCGGAGCACGACGTCCCCGTAGCCGGTCTCCCAGGACGAGAGGGCGTAGCCGTCGACCGTCGCCATGTCCACGTCCACCGCGAGCAGGTAACCGCACGCCTCGGTCGCGTGCTGGAGCACCTCGTCCAGGAAATAGCGTGCCGCGCAGCGCTTCCCCTGCAGCCTGCCTTGCATGTCGGTCATCGCGACGAGCACGGTGTCGATCTCCCCCGTGTCGACATGGTCCCGCAACTGCGCCACACTCAGCATCCCGCTACGCATCCACGACCCCTCTCGGCACCAACCGTGCTCACGCTAGAGCAAAACGGACACGTTCGTGACCCGACACACGAATCTTCCGATCGTGGCTGTTCAGCGTCGAGATGCGTGGTGGGCGCAGGTCAGGACAGCGGGCTGCGCAGTGCCGCGGGAAGCAGGGACAGGCGGCGCGGACGGACAGGCGGCGCCGCGGGCGGGCGCTCCGCGCGGATGGGCAGGCCGAGCCACATCCGGACCAGCAGGCCGGCGAAGCGCAGGTGACCGGTCAACCACGGTCCGGCGAAGGTGAGCGACCAGACGGTCTCGGTGCCCGCGGGAGGCAGATCGTGGTCGGCGAAGCGCGCCGCGATCCAGTCGACCATCACCGGCAGCGCCTGGAATTGCAGCAGCAGGTGGGTGCTGAGCCGATCGCGCAGGTAGCGCACGTGGACGCCCGCTTCGGCATAGCGCGCCACCTGGCCGTCGACGTCCTCCACCGCGATCACCTCGTCGTTCACGCCCTGCAGCACGAACACGGGTATGGCAGGGGCGCGACGGCCGGGATGGATGTCGTCGAGAATGCGCCGCAACCCGGGCTGGGCAAGCATGTCGGCGAGGCTCTTCCCGCTGTGCTTTTCGACGTCGCGCCGGGCGAAGCGGTAGAGCAGCGGGAAGGTCGCGGACTTCTCGGCCTGGGCCATCCAGCCGAGGTACCTCGCGTCCAGGTGTGCGGTCAGCAGGCGGTCCAGTTCCGGATACCCGCGCCGCAGTCCCGCGGTGAAAACGGCAGCGAACCCGGCGAACAGCGTGCCGTTGAGCCGGACGAACGCGGCGGCCGGGTCGCCGACCGGCGATCCGGCGACCGCGCCGACGATGTTCAGCTCGGGTGCGTATTCGCCTGCCATCTCCGCGGCCCAGGTGGTAGCCAATCCCCCGCCCGAATATCCCCACAGCGCAACGGATGTCGTCGAGTCCAGCCCGAGCGGGGCGAAGGCGAGAGCCGCGCGGACCGCGTCGAGCGCGCGATACCCCGGCTCCCTGGCGACGCCGAAACGGCCCGCGTTTCCGCCGTGATCCGGGACCGACACCGCCCAGCCTCGCGCCAGCGCACTGACGATCAGCGGCAGCTCGAGCTGCGGAATCGACCCCGGCGCCCGCGCACCGCGCCGCAGGGCATAGGAAGGAGAGCATTTCGAGGCGACCGCGTCGATCGCGCACTGGAAGGAGACCAGCGGCCGCGGTTCGGTGGGATCCGCGCCCCACGGCAGCAGCACGGTTGTCACCGCGACCTCGGGAACGCCGTCGAGATCACAGGTGCGATAGAGCAGCTGCCACGCCGAAATACGCTGGCGCACCAGGCCGAAGAATCCGATCTCCACTTCGCGCGAGCGGACGATGGCGCCGGGGCGCAATCGTCCGACCGCGGGTGGCGGCGTGTAGAACGGATCGTCTTCGGGCAGGATCGGCCGATGCGAGAATGCCGCCGGATCCGGCGACACCGCACTCGCATCCCACTCGGGCTCCACACTCATCAGGTTCGTCCTTTCCGACGGCGCCGCCGTGGTTTCCGGCATCGCCGCGCCGATAGTCGCGGCGGATGCCCGCACTCCACTCAACCAATGCGGCGGCCGGAAAAGAATTGTCCGTGGTGCCAATTAGCCGGTCGTGGTTTCTCCTGTCGATGCAGTGACAGGAGAACTCACAGGCTGCCGTTGCCGCCGACCATCCACGGATTGAAGGTGCATTCCAGCGCCGGGTGCGCGACCGGATCGAGCGCGCGCAAAACGATGGACACCGAACGCGGGGAGTACATGATCGTCAAATGGTCGGACATATCCTGCTCGCATCCTTCTTGCAGCGTGATGTTGTCCACCGTCGCGCCGGAGCCCGCCTGCAGGAAAGCCCAGTGGTAGGGGTTGGCGATCTCGTCGTGCCGGGAGGCGACCGACGTGTAGGCCACCCCGGGCACCGTGTCGCCCTGCGCGTTCAGCTTGGCGTAGAACGGCGAGCCCACCGCCTGTTGGACATTCGACATGCCGATCAAGGGTTCGGAGAAGCCGAGGATGTCGACGCCCAGGTTGTTGATGGTCCGTCCGAGCGTCGCCATGCCCAGCAGGGAGGTGCCGTGATGCGTGGCGCCGAAGCTGATCAGCTTGCCTACCTTGCCCTCGCCGCCGTCGAATTTCAGATAGTGGTTGGCGACCGTGCCGCCTTGGGAATGCCCGACGATGTCGACGGCCTGCGCGCCCGTCGCGGCCAGCACGCGGTCGACGAAATCGCGCAGCTGACGCGACGATTCCTCCATCGGACCGACGCCGTGGCGGCCGGGCATGATCGTGCCGAGCCCGCCGCCTTCCAGAAGACCGGAGCGCCCGAAGTTGAACGCGAACACGCAGTAACCGGCGCGCGCCAGGCGCGGCGAAAGGTAGGCGAAGCTGTCGTAGGCGTTCAGCCAGGTGGCGTGCATCAGCACCACCGGCCGCGGGTGTTCGGCCGTCGGCGTGCAGTTCCAGCGATTCGCGCCGGGCGGCGCGGCGTCGGGATGGGTCAGGCCGTAGGCGAACGCGGCCAGATACGCCGTCATCTCCGGTCCCTCCCCCACCGTGTCGGAAGCCACGCTGGTCGCCCACCCCGAGGAGCTGCCGGAATCCACGATCGCCCGCGGCTGTCTGCCATCGGGAGCCGGGGCCAGGCCCGCGTCGATGTACTCCGCGAGCTGCTGCTGGGTCGGTTCGATCTGCTCCTGCGCGTGCGCCACCCCCGTACCGAGGGCCGTCGCGATGGTCATGCCCGCGATCACCGTGGCCCCCGCAATTGCCCGCCGAGCGTTGTGCCTCATTGCCAACATCCGATTCACTTCCATTCACGCCGAAGATGCGCGGCCCGGCGCCGAATAGACCACCGCCCCACCATGTTCGCCACGCCACATTCGCCCGGCGATGTGATCGAGACCATATTCACGAGCCGCGGTCCGAATCTATGGCGAGGCCCGGCGCGGTGTCACTGCACCGCGAGGAGAAGATTCCGACCGGAAATTGGTGCCGGAGCCAAAATTCGGGGGCTGCCCCGCAGAACCTTGCCGCGGGTTCTGTGGTCGGAAACAATCGGCCCATGTCCGTCGCGTTGTCCCCGGTTACCGGTGATGCCCCTTTGGTTGCCCGGCTGCTCACCCGCTGGCCGCAAATCGCCGAGCGAATGTTCGCCGCGGGGCTCGGCACCACCCCGCCGGCCGCCGATATGCCGGAGGGACATTTCACCGCCGAGGTGCTGCCCGCCATCTACGCCTGCGGCCGCGCGGTGCTCCAGGCGATCGGCGAACAGCGCAGCTTCACCAAGACCGAGGTCGCGACGTTCGTCGCCCCGGTGGCCGAGCGGCATGCCGAGGACCGGTTTCCGCTGCCCATCCTGATCGAGGCCATTCACGGTTCCGCGCAGTCGGTGCTGCAAGAGGCCGCGGCCGTGGCCTCCCGCGAGGAGCTCGACGACCTCGTGCTCATCGGCAGCCGCCTGCTCGATCTGCTGATGCAGATCAACATCACCGTCGTGGAGACCTACACCGAGGTCGAGCAGTCCATCTACAACGCCGAGCGGGAAGCGCGGCGCGCGCTGTGCTCGGCGCTGCTGCACGGGCTGCCCGCCTCGGAACTGGCGGCACGAGCGGACACCACCCTGGCCGAGCACTACACCGTGCTCGCGATCCACGTCCGGCACGACGACCAGCCGAGCACCGTCGCGACGCTCGTCGGCCGCCGCCGCATCCGCATCCTGCACCGCGCGCTGGACGCCCTCGCAGGCACGACGACGCTGGCCACCTTCGACGGCTGGACGGGTATCGCGTTGCTACCCAGCGCCCCCGAGGCCGAGCTCGACGACACTCGCTACGCGCGGCTGGCCGCGGAGCTGACCGAACAGTTCGGCGTGCCGGTGTTCCTCGCCGAATATCCCTCCGTGCCGATGCCCGCCATTCCGCAGACCGCGAAGGAAGCCACCGACCTCGCCGAACTCGCCCGGCTGCTCGGCAGGCCCGCGGGTGTGTACCAGCTCGACGATCTGCTGCTGGAATACCAGCTCACCAGACCGGGCACTGCCCGCGCCCGGCTTGCCGAGCGCATCGCGCCGATCCTGGACAGCCCGCACCTGATCGAAGCGCTCGACGCGCACCTGCGCCACGGCTCCGACCGCAAGGCCGCCGCCGCCGAGATCCACGTGCATCCCAACACCTTCAGCTACCGCCTGCGCCGCGTCGCCGAACTCACCGGCGTCGATCCCACCGATCCGCGCGACTCGCGGTTGCTGGCCGCCGCGCTGACGATCCAGCGCCTGTATCCGGGCCAGTCGACCGGCTCCGGCCAGAGTTAGCGCGCGGAAACTCACTCGCATATCGGATCCGGCGTCGATACCGTCCGTCCGCATGGAGGACGAGTCTGTTGGGCGGTACTTGCTGACCGGACGGTCGCTGAGCGAATACCGCGCCATGTTCGCGCTCACCGACGCCGACCTGCGGGGACGAATTCTCGACTGTCCCGGCGGAGCCGCGAGCTTCGCGGCGGAAACGGCCGCACTCGGCGCCGAGGTGGTCGCGGTCGATCCCGTCTACCGCATGCCCGCCGCGGAGCTGGCCGCGCTGGCGTCCGCCGAATTGGACCGCAACGCGGCGTGGACGACCGCCTCCGCCCACCGTTTCGTCTGGACGTTCTACGGCGATCCGGAAGGCCATCGGCGGTTGCGGCGAACCGCGGCGCGGCTGTTCGCCGAGGATCTGGTTGCCAACCCAGGGCGCTACCGGTTCGGCGTGCTGCCCGCCGACTTTCCCGACCATGCGTTCGACCTGGTGCTGAGCTCACATCTGCTGTTCACCTACGCCGACCGGCTGGACTTCGACTTCCACCTGGCGGCGCTGCGTGAACTGGTGCGGCTAGCCCGCCGCGAGGTCCGGGTGTTCCCGCTGGTCGACCACGCGGGCGAGCGGCTGGACGACCTGCTCGCCCGTCTTCGGGACGCCTTGTCCGCCGCGGGAATTCGATCGGACGTCACGCCGGTCGACTTCGAGTTCCAGCGCGGGTCCACCTCGATGCTGCGGCTGACAGCCCCCTGAGCGGCCGCGCTTCACGCTGCCGGTATCCATCTCGGTATCCGGATTCGGCTCGATAATTTGAATTGCGAATTGCGGACGCACCGCGTGAATATGGCGATCAGCAATGTCGCTATGAAATAGCCCGGCGCCTACCGCATTGCACGGTAGGCGCCGGATCACGCATCAGAGGTAGGCGCCGCACACGGGCCAAGCGCCCGGGCCCTGGGTGGCGAGCACGTTCTCCGCGACGCGGATCTGCTCAGCCTTGCTCGCGTTGGACGGGCGGCCGGAGCCACCATTGGCCTCCCAGGTGCTCTGGGTGAACTGCAGACCACCGGAGAAACCGTTACCGGTGTCGGTGCTCCAGTTGCCACTGCTCTCGCACTGCGCGACAGCATCCCAGTTGTGGGCCGACGCGGTGGCGGTGGACAGTCCGAACGGAACGGCGGCGAGGGCGCCGAGAGCCGCGGTGAAGCCGAGGACACGAGTGGTGAATTTACGGTTTTGCGACATGTGGATTCCCGCCTGCGCCCACCGACTCGGCGAAGTTCGCCGCGTCCCTGTCCCCAGGTGATGTCGGGGATGCTCGAACCGCGGGACAGGGTTTCCGGCGTTCAGCGATTCGAGCTCGATCTCGGTGTTGCTCCGAGCCGTGACCGACGTTAGCGGAGAAGTCGCGACAGATCACGTGCAGATAACGTCCGAATAGCGTGAACCACTGGTCGAGACTAATAGCCATTCCCGCTGGTCGATTGCGGGAAACACGCCGATACGGATTGGCTGTTATCAGTCAGTTATGTGATGGAGATCACGGTTAAATCGTGAAACGGGTCGCATTTCCGCAGGTCGGAACGCCGCGGGTAGGCCGCGTCGCCGTTCGGCGCATGAGCTCGCGCTGGGTCACCAGCACTCGAAGGTTCGATTCGTTATCTCTACCGCCGAGTCCGGGATGGCCCTGTGACCACGCGTAGCAACCGCGCCATCTTGCTGGTCAGCGCGGGCTCACCGGTGCCTGACGTTCGGTTCGTTACCTAGGGGCGGTCCGGGCGACGGCCCCGTGACCACCACTGCAGCCTGCGCAACCCCGCTGGTCAGCGCGGACGTCCCCGCCGCCTGACGTTCGATCATTACCTGCGCGGCCGTTACCTGCGCGGCGGTCCCGGGGGACGGCCCGTGAACACCACCGCAGCCGACGCAACCTCGCCGGTCAGCGCTGGAGTCACCGGAGGTTCGACTCGTTATCTGCGCCGCCGCTTCGGGTACACACCGCCGGGCGACCTCCTACCGCAGCCTGCGCCACGGTGCGGGCACAACCAGCCACGTCGTGTGTCGACCGGACTGGCAGCGACCCTCTCGACGGCGTCGGCGCGGGCTACTTCCCGTGCGCCCGCAACTGATAGAGCCCCTCGGTCTCCGCGACCACCACGCCGTCGGCGTCGGTGACCACCGCCCGCAAAGTGAAGTCGGCTTTGCCGTTCGCGGTGGCCTCGGCGGTGATGCGCGCGATCTCGTCCTCCGCCAGCGTCGCCTCCGCGCGGACGTCGGTCTTGGCCGGCTTGCGGAAGAAGATGTGCAGGTCTTTCACCAGCGGATAGAACGCCGCATTATCGAAGGTGGCGACGGCGATCGCGCCGCCGAGAATCTCCGCGACGGCGAACAGCGCGCCCGCGTACATCGCGCCGAAATGGTTGCCGTTGCCTTCGGCGGGCACCGAGGTCGCCGCGAAACCGCGTCGCACCTCGACTGCCTGGACGCCCATCTTGTGCGCGATCGGGATGGTGAATTCCAATGCCCCGTTGACGATGTCCTTGAACGGAGGAGTATCGACGTCGCTCATCCGCGCGACCATCCCTTCACCCGGAGGTGGCCAGCACCTCGTTGTCTCTGCCACGGCCACCTCGGTGGACCTCAGCGAAGCGTAGGCGCTCGGCGGCCGCGTCGACAGAGTATTGGCATACTGCCAACACGCGCTACCGGAACAGGTCGGCGCGACCACCGAGGTGCGCGCCCCGTCGGTCTCGTCACCTCAGCGCGAGGCGGGAACCAGTTCCCGGGTGATGGCGGTGACGAAATCGGGCAGGTCGCCCGGATTGCGCGAGGTGAGCAGCGTCCAACCGTCCTCGGCGGAGCGGACCGCCGGTTCGTCGACCCACGCGCCGCCGGCGTTGACGAGATCGGCGCGCAAGGAGAAGTACGAGGTCAGCGTCTTGCCGCGAACCAGGTCTGCATTCACGAGCAGCCAGGGGCCGTGACAGATCGCGGCGATCGTCTTACCCGCGCTCGCGAACTCCTTGGCCAGCTCGACCGCCCGGTCGGTGACGCGCAGCCGGTCGGTGTTCACCGTGCCGCCGGGCACCACGAGCACGTCGAAGTCGTCGACGGAGACCTCGTGCAGCGACGAGTCCGGTTGCACGACCGCGTCTTTGTCCACGTCGTGCCGGAACGTCTGCACCTGTTCGCGCTTGGGCGCGGCGTGGGTGACCCGCGCGCCTCGCTCGCGTAACTCATCGCGCGGCACCAGCAGTTCGTCTCGCTCCACCCCCATGTTCGAGGTGATGATCAGGACCCTCGTGCCGTCGAGCTGATCGGTCATGAGCGACTCCTTTGATCGGAAATGGTCCCGATTCGGACATGCCGCTCGAGGCCCCGGCTAAACCTCGCCGGACGCGGAAGACGTGGCGGCGCCTGGCGGCAACAGCGTCTCGGAGAGATGTTCCTGCGCCAGGCGGCGCAGCGCCACGAGCAGGGTGTCGCCGAGGATCGTTCCGACGATCGCGGTTTCGGCCATCCGCTCGAGGCCGCGTTCGTTGCCGACCAAGGCCATGTCGGTGGCGGCGATGACTTCGCTGGCACCCGCGTAGGCGTCCATCGCCTCGACCACGTCAACGTGGCCGAGCAGGCGCAACGCGGCGCACACGTCGACGAGGGTGCCGCGTGCGGGGCTGTCTTCGTGGATCCGCCAGCCTCGCCGGTCGAGCAGGGCGGCGACGTCTCGGGCGGCCGCCTCCCGCTGCTCGTCACCAACCGGCGACCTGCGCCCGCCCAGCGCGTACTGCACGCGGCCGAGTAAGGCGCGCGTGGACAGGCTGCCGCTGTCGAGCACCGCGAGCAATTCCTTGGCCGCCTCGATGGACAGGCCACCGATATCGAGCAGCGCCCGGATCAGCCGCAGGCGGCTGACGTGGTCGTCGCCGTATTCCGCCTGGTTGCGATGGGTTCGCAGGCCCGAAGGTAACAGCCCCTCACGCACGTAGTACTTGATCGTCGCGGGAGAAACGCCGCAGACGCGGCTGAGTTCGGCGATCCGCATCAGACTTCCTCGGTCTCGGTCACACGTATTGACAGTGGAGAGTACAGCTATCCATAATCTGTACTGATAGTACAACTATCGATAGTATAAGTTCCGAAAGGCTGAGACTCGTGACCGCCCTCTTCCAGCGCTATCCCGCTCTGTCCTGGCATCGCCCGCTGATGCTGCTGGCCGTCGCGATGGCGTTGCTCGTCGTCTGGTCGATCGCGGGCACGGTGCTCGACGATCGCACCCTCACCGGGCTGCCGATCTGGGCCAAATCCGCCAAGTTCGCCCTATCCGTGCTGATCTACGCCGTCACCTGGGCATGGTTGATCGCGCAGCTCACCCGCTGGCGCCGGATCGCGTGGTGGGCGGGCACCATCGCCGCGCTCGGCCTCGCGCTGGAGTTGGTCGTCATCGTGACCCAGATCGTGCGGGGCACCACCAGTCACTTCAATTTCACGACGCCGTTGAACGCGGCGCTCTGGTCGGCGATGGGCTCGTCGATCGTGGTGGTCTGGATCGCCACGCTGGTCGTCTCGATCGTGCTGTTCGTCAATCCGACGGCCGACCACGCGCGTAATGCGGCGATCCGGTGCGGCACCGTGCTGGCGCTCGCAGGCGCGGCGCTGGGCTTCTTGATGCTTCGGGAAACGCCGGAACAGCGGGACGCGGGCAGCTCGATCAGCGGGGCCCACACCGTCGGACTCTCCGATGGCGGACCAGGGTTGCCGATTCTCGGCTGGAGTACCGCCGGAGGCGATCTGCGGATACCGCATTTCATCGGAATGCACGCGTTGCAGGTGATTCCCCTGGTTCTGCTAGCGATAGAACTGGCGGCGCGACGGATTCCGGCACTGCGATCAGTAGAGACCAGAAGAACGCTCGTCAAGATCGCGGCGGCCGCCTACGGCGCCGTGCTGGCCGCGCTTACCTGGCAGGCGTTGCGGGGGCAGTCGGTGGTGCATCCCGATGCGGCGACGCTGGTGGCCTTCGGTGTGATCATCGTTGCCGCCGCGGGTTCGACGGCTGCGGTACTGCGGCCGAAGCCGGTAGTTGCGGAACGCGTCCCGGTAGGGACCAGCCGATGACGAACCTTCTTTTCGACCTCACCTTCTGGTTCGCCGCACCGTTCTGGGCGCTGATGATCCTGGCGCCGAGATGGGAGCGGACCAGCGCCGTGGTCGCGTCACCGCTCATCTGCCTGCCACCGCTGATCATCTACGCGGCACTGGTCGTCCCCGAGTTCGGTCCGTTCGCCAGTGTCCTGGTCAACCCGAATCTGCCCGGGCTGCAAGACATCCTGGGCGACGGCCCGGGCGCGGCGGCGGCCTGGGCACACTTCGTGGGATTCGATCTGTTCCTCGGGCGATGGATCTTCCTCGACAGCCGCACTCGCGGTCTGCCGCCACTACTGATCAGCCCCCTGCTGGTGCTCACCATCCTGTTCGCGCCGATCGGCGTCCTGCTCTACCTGCTCATCCAGCTCACCAAAGCTCCGGCGCCCAACCGGTCCGTCCCCATGGAGGCATGATGGAAACCCTGCTCGTTCTACTGACCACGCTGCTCGTGCTGCGCGCGGCGGGCGCACTCGGCGCTCGCCGGTTCACCAACTGGCCCACTTGCGCCGCCTTCGCCCTCGGCGTGATGCTGATCATGACCGGGACCACGCATTTCCTTCCTGAGGCATTCGCGGACTCCCCTGCGCCCACGCACGCGGACTTCATCCCCATGGTGCCGCCGTTCGTGCCGCTCCCCAGCCTGATGATCTATCTGACCGGGGTCTTGGAACTGCTCGGCGCGCTGGGACTGTTCCGCACCAAGACCCGCCGCCCCGCCGGGGTCGGGCTGGTTGCGCTGTTCGTCGTGATGCTGCCCGCCAATGTCTACGCCGCCGTGTCCGACGTGCCGTTCAACGGCGCACCCGCGACACCGCTGTGGGTGCGGATCCCCGAGCAGGTGGTGTACATCGGCGTCGCCCTGTGGGCAGCCGGAGTGCTGCGGTTTCCGCGACGAGGTCGCACGAAAATCGCAAGAAACCACGTGACCACCTGACAACACGCAGGCGCAAGACCGCACCGAGGCCCGCTCAGCGGGTCTCGGTGCTTTCGGTCCGTCGTACTCGTCAACGGCCGGAAGCCATGAAAGTCGACCGCGCGCCTCGATTCCGGAGCCCCCGCAGCACGGGCAACAGCCGTGCGGAGTCCTCGAACGCCGGCCTGTCGCCAAGCCAGCGGTGACAGACCGCACACCCACCTGGACATCCCATACGGTATGGTATGGACATCGGTGGCAGAGGAGGTTCCGATGGCCAAGCGGGATTGGCTCGACGCAGGTTTCGCGGTGCTGGCCGAAGACGGGGCGCGCGCCCTGACCGTCGATCGTCTGTGCGCCGACCTCGGGCTGACGAAAGGGTCGTTCTACCACCACTTCCGGGGCATGTCGGGATACAAGACCGCCCTGCTCGAGCATTTCGAGACCGAGTTCACCGGACGCTACATCGCCGAGGCGGAAGAGGGCGACGCCCCCGCGCACGACCGGCTGGCTCGCTTGCGCAATCGCATCCTCGCGGATCACGAAGCGGAGCGCGCGGTGGAGATCGCGATGCGTGCCTGGGCGATGCAGGATCCCGAGGTCTACCGACTCCACGAGCGCGTGGACCAGCGGCGCGTCGACTACGTCGCGGCCCTGTTGCGCGATATCGGCGAATTCGGCGACGAGACAGAGCTTTTGGCGCGCCTGTACTACCTGGCGCTGATCGGGGCGCAGCAGGTGATCCCGCCGCTGCCGCCGCAGGACATCGCCGAGATCTACGCCTTCGTCAGGCGACTGGCGACGAAGAAGGAGAAGTGATGCCTGCACTCGGTCCCTGGGTACCACGGCTGATTTTCGCGACGGCCGCCATCCATTTCGTGTGGGCTTTCGTGCAGCCCAACGATTGGGCGGGCATCGCGGGCGAAGGATTCTTGGCGACGGCGGTCGATACCGACGACCCTGACTACTTCGCACGCGACGCCAGCGTGTGGTTCATGATGTGCGGAATCGCGCTGTTGTCCATCGGCACGCTCACCCGTGATGCGCTGTCGGCTACCGGTCGCGTTCCCGGCCACGTCGGCTGGCATCTGATCGCGATCGGAATTCCCTTGACTGTCATCTACTTTCCCGTCACCGGCGGATGGCTGATCCTGGGTATCGGGGTGGTGGCACTGGGGGCCGCGCGCCGCTCGGTCACCGGTCGGCAGCACGCGACCTGATCCAGGTTCTCTTCCACCGCAACTGTTCCGAACTCGGCCTGGCGATATCTCGCCGCGCACAGCAACTTCACCGACCCTGTATCCCCACGGCGTCATTCGCCGCACGTCACGGGGTAGGTGCACGGCGGCCTCTCCGCCATGACGAAAGCTCGATGACCCTGCCCTGATCCGAACGACACGAAAGACCGGAGCAATGAATCCATCAGCGACGAAAGAGAGCACGGCGACCGATCCGGGTAGGTCGGCGATGCCATTGCCGCGCAGGGCGTTATCGCTTGCGGCAGCCCCGGCGGGCGCTCTCCTCGGTGCCCTGCTCGCCTTCCGCATGTATCACCCGCCGCGGCGCAAACACCATCGGTCTCCGGAGGATTTCGGGCTGAACGCGACCGAACGGACAGTCGAGTTCGCGCCGGGCAAGCACATCCACCTGTGGCTGTGCGAGGGCGATGCCGACCGGGTCGTGGTGCTCGGTCACGGCGTGGGGCTCAGCAAGTCGGCGTCACTCGCCCACGCGAAGTTCTTGCACGAGGCCGGGCACACCGTGTGCCTGTTCGACCATCGCAACCATGGCGCCAGCAGCGCCGATCGCCGGTTCCGGCGGGTTGGTGAGCATTTCACCACCGACATCGTTTCCGTGGTGTCGGCACTGCGTGCATCGCCGACCTATCATTCGGCCAAGATCGCGTTGTACGGGTTTTCGTTCTCGACCTTCCCTTCGGTGAACGCCCTGACCCGACAAGGGTTCTCGGTGGACGCCATCGTCTGCGACAGCGGCCCCGGTGACGACGGACGCGAGATCTTCGAGAGCTTTCTCCGCGCCGGCGCGTTGCCGCTGCCGGACCTCTTCTCGGCGGGGCCCGCCGGAAAGGTCACGGCCGCCTCGATGAGCGCCACCGCGATGCTCATGCTGGGCGTCGACTGGCCTCCGGAGCCGACGCCAGCCCTCGAACGCGTTCCCGCCCTGCTCGTCTCAGGTGGCGACGACCGGATCATCTCCCCTGACTCGGTCCGATCCTTCGCCGAGCGCTACCCGCGCTTCCGCGCCCGCATGCTGCCCGGCGTCGAACATTTGGCCGGACTGAAGACCGAACCGCGCACCTACACCGAAACCGTCCTCGAATTCCTCGATCAGGCCTTGCGGGTCGACCGGACCATCGTCGACTGAGTGTGTACATCCCTGCCGGAACGACCAGCGCGGCCGAAGGGACCGGCTCGCGAATCCGAGTCGGTCCCTTCGGTGCTCACACATGGCCTCGCTCAGAGCCAGGCCGGTGCGGGCAATCCCGTCAGCTGTAGGTGAAGGAAACCCCGGTAGCGATGCCACCTGGGGTGACGACCGTGACGGGCACCGTACCGAGGCCCACCGGCGTGACCGCGGTGATCTGCGTAGCCGAGTTGACCGTGAACGACGTCGCCGGAAGGATTCCGAAGAACACCGCAGTGGCACCCGTGAATCCGTTGCCGGTCAGCGTCACGGTGGTTCCTCCGGTCACCGGACCCGTAGCCGGGCTGATCGACGTCACGGTCGGAGCGGGCGCATACGTGAACGAAACCCCGGCACTCGTACCAGCCGAGGTCGTCACCGTGACCGGCACCGTCCCCGTTCCCGCAGGAGCGAGCGCGATGATCGAGGTGTTGGACAACGCGATGAAGAACGTCGCCGGAGTGGCGCCGAAATTCACGGCGGTAGTGCCGGTGAACCCCGTGCCGGTCAAGGTCACCAGGACCCCGCCGGTCACCGGACCCGAACTCGGACTGATCGACACAATCGCGGGAATCCCCACATACGTGAACGGCAACCCGTTACTCGAACCCGACGGGGTGGTGACGGTCACCTGCACGGTACCCGTCCCGGGCGGGGCGACCGCCGTGACCTGCGAATCCGACACGACGGTGAACGAAGTCGCCGGCGTGGCACCGAAATTGACTGCGGTCGTGGCGGACAGGCCCACGCCGGTGAGAGTCACCGTAGTGCCCCCGGCTTGCGGCCCCACCAGCGGATTCAAGAAGAACAGGATCGGCGGCAACACGTAAGAGAAGGAGATCCCGTTGCTCGTGCCGCCCGGGCCGGTGACGGTGACCGGCACGGAACCGATCCCCACTGGAGAGACCGCCGTGATCTGCGTAGGCGAGTTGACCGTGAACGACGTCGCCGGAAGGATTCCGAAGAACACCGCAGTGGCGCCGGTGAATCCCGTGCCGGTCAAGATGACCGTGGTCCCTCCGGTCACCGGACCGGAAGTCGGGTTGATCGACGTCAGCGTGGGAGCCGGCAGGTACGTGAACGAAACCCCGGCGCTCGTACCGGCCGAGGTCGTCACCGTGACCGGCACCGTCCCCGTTCCCGCAGGAGCGATCGCAACGATCAACGTATCGGACAACACGCCATAGAAGGTCGCTGGAGTGGCGCCGAAATTCACGGCGGTAGCACCGGTGAACCCCGTGCCGGTCAAGGTCACCAGGACCCCACCGGTCACCGGACCCGAACTCGGACTGATCGAAGCAATCACGGGAACCCCCACATAGGTGAACGAAAGACCGTTACTCGAACCCGACGGCGTAGTGACCGTCACCTGTACCGTGCCCGCACCGGGCGGAGCGACCGCCGTGACCTGCGTGTTCGACACCACCGTGAACGAAGTCGCCGGTGTGGCACCGAAACTCACGGCGGTAGCTCCGGACAGGCCCGAACCGGTGATGATCACCGGTGTCCCACCCGCGGCCGGTCCTCCGGTGGGGCTGAGCGAGGTCAACGAAGGAACCTGAGCGTAGGTATAGGGAAACCCATTACTCGTTCCCCCGATGTTGGAGACGGTGACCTGCACCGTCCCCGTCCCCGGCGGTGCGATCGCCGTTATCTGCGAAGGGGAATCCAACGTAAAGGTAGTCGCGGTCGTACCGAACCGGACTGTAGTGGGTCCGGTGAACCCGCTACCGCTGATAACCACACTATTGCCCCCGGAAGCTGGCCCCGAGGTTGGAGAGAGAGAAGTGATAGTAGGCATGGCGCTGCCTCCTTGTTGCTGGTTCCACTGCACCGGGAGGTGCGCGACCTTTCGGTGGCCCGGCTCTACACCATTAACCGCCCCAGACCAGCACAGGGGCAATGGATGCGCCGCTCCGATTTTGTCCGTTTTCGGATTTGCTACTGCGCGTACACAATCGCAGCGTGTTCAAGTCTCACTTCTCGTGGGCAAGGTTCGCTGACAAATTTTATAGCCGGTTCCCTGCCACATCTATGAAAGTAGGACAGGCCGCAGACAGAATCCGTTGCACGCGAGGGAGTTCCTTGCTCTTCGAGCTGGCCGACATTTTCGATGAGCCCACGCTAGCGGCGCACGCCTGCGCATATCGACTGCGAACATATTGCCCCCGTGCGCCTTCCACGTTCGCTTCGGCCTCTGGCCGCATGCGTGCGCGATCCGTCGTCAGGAGTGCACCGCCGACGGATGGGTACAACGGAATCGTGAGTGCTTCACAGTATTTGGGCGCGCTCCTCAGCGCGCTGTCGACCGCTTTCGCGGCGTCCGTGTTCTCCGTCAGCCCTGCCGAGGCCACCCCCGCACGGGCCCACGTGGTCGGTGAAGCTCCCCTCGGCGGCTCCGTATCGCAGATCGATGTCTACTCGCCCGCGATGGATCGTGTGGTCACCCATCGGGTGATCCGGGCCGCGGGCGAGGGCCCTGCGCCGACTCTGTACCTGCTCACCGGCATCGGCGGTGGTGTCGACGGGATCTCGTGGTGGGATGACACGGACGTCCGAGAGTTCTTCGCCGACAAGCATGTCAACGTGGTGATGCCGGTCGGAGGCGCCTACAGCATGTACACCGACTGGCTCGCCGACGACCCAGCGGTCGGCCGTAACCGGTGGCAGACCTATTTCACTCGCGAGCTTCCGGCAACCCTGGACCACGAGCTCGCCACCACCGGACGAAACGCGGTCGCGGGGGTCTCGATGAGCGCGGCCTCCGCGATCGACCTCGCGATCCAAGCGCCCGATACGTACCGCGCCGTGGCCGCCTATAGCGGGTGCCCCTGGGCCGCCGACGCCGCCGGCATCGCGATGGTCAGCGCGCAGGTGATTCGGGGTGGCGGTAATCCGGCGAACATGTGGGGAGCACCCGGCGAGGCGATCTGGCGGGTGCACGACGCGTTCGCCAATGCGTCCGCTCTCGCCGGGAAGACCATCTATTTGTCCGCCGCCTCCGGCACTCCCGGCGAGATCGATCGAGGCGGGCTGCCGTTGCCGCTGATCGAGGCGATCGCGAGCTCGTGCACGGCGGCCTTCGCGGACCGCCTCGCCGACCTCGGCCTACCCGCGATCCATGTCAACCGGCCGGAGGGCGCGCACACCTGGGGCCAGTTCGAGGCGGACCTGCACGATTCCTGGCCACATCTGGCCCGCGCGCTCGGTGCGTGAAATGCGCTGCTAGGCGAACCTCGGGACGGCGCAGCACGGCTCCTGCCGTCAGCGCTGGATGGATGGCGCCGCCTCGCTGTCCTGTGCCGCAGCGGAATCGGTGCGCGGAACACGCAGCACCAGGACCGTGAGCAGGCAACCGAGCAGCGCCAACCCAGACGCAGCGGCGAACCCCGCTCGGATACCGTCGACGAAGGAACCACTGCCCGTTGACCTTTCGGTCACGGTTTGGGCGAGCAGGAGCACGGCGGTCACACCGATCCCCGATCCGACGCGCTGTGCGGTGTTGACCACGCCCGCGGCAATACCGCGATCGGCCTCGTCCACCGCGGTGACGGCCGGGACCGTGACACCGACGAAGGCGGCGGGTAGCCCGATGCCGAACACGATGGCCGCGGGCAGCACATCGGTGACGTACGAGGCGTGCTCGGGCAGCCTGGCGAACCAGGCCAATGCCGCGGCCTGCAACGCCATTCCGGCAGCCAGCACACCGCGCGGACCGATCTGCGCCAGCGCGAACGGGATCAGCGTGCGGGAGACGGCGATGTTGACCACCGCGACCGGCAGCACCGCCAACCCTGACGATGTTGGACTGTAGCCCTGGGTGTTCTGCAGGTACAGCGCGAGCAGCGCGAACGCGGGCACATGCGCCGCGCCGACGAGCGCGTTCACCGCCGAGGAGCCAGTCACTTGCCGAATTGCGAACAGCCGCAGCGGCATCAGCGGGTGCGGGCTGCGTATCTCGATGACCAGGAAGGCGGCGAAGAGGGCGACACCGACTCCGAGCAGAGCCGAGGCCAGAACGCGGGTGCCGGGATCGCCCCACGCGCCGATCGCGTATCCGATGATCAGCAGCGCGGCCGTTCCGGTGAGGGCGCCGGGCACGTCGAGCCGCCCGTCGGACCGTTCCGTGGCGGGCGGATCCGCGGGCAGCGAGCGGAGCAACGCCAAAGCGAGCACACCGACCGGCAGGTTGATCAGGAAGATCGACGGCCAGCCGAAGGCATCGGTCAGCGGTCCGCCCACTGCGGTACCGATCGCCGCACCCGCCGCGCCCATCGCACTCCACACGCCGAATGCCCGGCGCCGCGCGGCGGGTTCGGTGAACGCCGCCGTCAGCAGGGCCAGCTGTGCCGGAATCACCACGGCCGCACCGACACCCTGCAGGGCCCGGGCGGCGATCAGCAGCCACGCCGTTGTCGCGAATCCGGCCAGCGCGGAGGCGACGGTGAAGACCGCCAACCCGATGCCGAACATCCGACGCGGACCGTACAGGTCGGCGGCCCGGCCACCCAACAGCATGAACCCGCCGAAGGCGAGGAGATAGGCGTTGGTCACCCACCCCAGTCCCGCTTCACCCAGGTCGAAGTACCTGCCGATCTCGGGCAGCGCCACGTTCAACACGGTGGTGTCCAAGAAGATCACCAGCTCGACAACGGTGATCAGCAGCAGTCGCAACCGCCCTCTCTCACCCATTATTACCCCTTTCACTAGAGCATTGGTCTAGTGAAATGTTCCACTAGAGTCCTGCTCCAGTCAAGTAGCATCGGATCCATGCCGAAGAACACCGGAGTACGCGCCGCCCGGACCTCAGCCAACCGCGCCCGCATGCTCGCGGCCGCGCGGGAACTGTTCACCACCCGCGGCTACACCGCGACCACCATGAAGGCCATCGCCGAGGAAGCCGGAATGGCGGTGCAGACCCTGTACTTCACCTTCGCCACCAAGCGCGCGATTCTGACCGAGCTGCTCGACGTCGAGATCGCGGGCGACACCGAGCCCGTCGCCACGCTCGACCGGCCCTGGTTCACCGAGGCCGTGAAAGCCCCTGCGGCCGAGCAGATCCGGCTTCAGGTGGCCGCGGCCTGCGCGATCCTGGGTAGGGTCACTCCCCTGCTGGAGGCGGTCCGCTCGGCCGCGGCCACCGACCCGGAACTGGCCGAACTGTGGCAGACCAACATCGACCAGCGCCACATGGTGCAGCTACGCCTCAGCGAGGCCTTGGCCGCCAAGACCGCCCTGCGCGCGGGCATCGACCCAGAACGTGCCGCAGACATCGCCCTGGCCGTCCTCGCGCCCGAGACCTACCACCTACTGATCCACGAGCGCGGCTGGACCAGCGAGGAGTGGCAGTACTGGGCCACCGACGCGCTTGCCCGACAACTGTTGCCGTGAGGGAAGTCGGGAGTCACGCTATTCCCCTTGGTTTGTCCGGGCGGGTGTCGGCCGGAGTGGCTCGCGTCGGGGCATGCGAAGCCACAGGACCACGGCCAGGCCCAGGGTCACGAGGACAGCCGCGACGGCGAAGGTCCGCTGCGTTCCCCGAGCGACCTCCGCCGAGGCGGCCGCGGTGACATCACTCGTGCCGACCGCCGAGGTGAAGACCGCGCCCAT
Organism: Nocardia amamiensis NBRC 102102; assembly: GCF_001612745.1. Classification (GTDB taxonomy): domain Bacteria; phylum Actinomycetota; class Actinomycetes; order Mycobacteriales; family Mycobacteriaceae; genus Nocardia; species Nocardia amamiensis. The sequence continues at coordinate 41,208 of NZ_BDBA01000002.1, forward strand.
AACGGATGCGCCGGTGATGAGGCCCAGGTTCCGGGACAGGTTCAACATGCCCGACACCAGTCCGCGCCGGTCCGCGGAGACGTCCTTCATCACGGCCGTGTTGTTGGCCGCTTGGAACGTCGCGTAGCCGGCAGTCGTGACGACCAGCGGCAGCACGTATCCGAGGACGCCTGCGGCCGTTGGCATCAGAGCGAGCACGGTGGTGCCGACGATGACGCCACCGAGCCCGGCGAACACCATGAATTCGGCGCCGAAGCGATCAGCGGCGCGTCCGGCCGGCACACCGGTGAGGGCGGACACCGCGGGGCCCGCCGACATCACCAGCCCGACAATGGCCGGCTCGAGGTCGAGTGCCAGGGCGAGGTGGAAAGGGCCGACGACGAGTGTGGTCATCATGACGGTCGATACCAGCGCACTGGCCGTCAGACCGGCGGCCAGAACGCGATCACCGAACATCGACAAGGTGAGCACCGGGGACGCGACGCGGCTCTCGGCAAGGACAAACAGGCCGAGGCTTACCCCGGATGCGAGGAGCAATCCGATGGCGAGTGGGCCGAAGTCGTTTCCTTCGATTGTCATGGCCAGTGCGTAGGCGCCCAGGGTGATCGCCAGCAACGCCGTACCCGTGACATCGAAACGCCGTCGCGCAGAACTCGTTACCGGTGCGGAGCCGGGCAGCACCCATATCGTGAGCACGAGCGCGAGCAGCCCGAGCGGCACACCGATGAGGAAGATCGCGCGCCAGCCGACGAGGGCGATGAGGGCTCCACCGGCGGAGGGTCCCAGCGCGGTGCCGACCGCCGACATCGTTCCGAGCAGCCCCATGACGCTGCCGGTGCGGTCCTTCGGCACGGTTTCGCCGACAAATGCCATGGTCAGCGCCATCATGGACGCGGCGCCGACGCCTTGCAGCGCGCGGGCCGCGACCAGGAAGACCAGATTCGGGGCGAGACCACACAGCAGCGTCGCAATCGTGAACACGGTGATGCCGCCGAGCAAGACGCGACGCCGGCCGGCGAGGTCACCGAGTCGGCCTGCCCCGACGATCAGCGTCGTGATGGCCAGCAGGTAGGCGATCACAACCCACTGGACTTCATTGAAGGACGCGTGGAATGCCACGGCCATGGCGGGCAAGCCGACGTTGGCGATGCTGATGCTCAGCGACGGCAGAAGCATGGACAGCGACAGGGCGGTCAGCGTCCAGCCCAGTGGTGGACGCTGCGCGGGCGATGCGTGCTGAGCTTCGGCGCCCGGAGGTGTTGCTGATCTCACGGGATGTCCTCTTCCTCGAGTCAAGGGGTCGTCATGGACGGTAGGTCTCCATATGACCTGGCGGAAGGCGCAAAGATGGAAAGGTATCTGTGCATGCGACGCCATGTGTGGCTGGTCTGTGAGATCGTGTGCGTATGGCGCGGCCCGATCTGAACTTGCTGGTCACCCTGGACGTTCTGCTCGAGGAGGGCAGCGTTACCCGGGCGGGGGAACGGCTCGCGCTCAGTCCGTCCGCGATGAGTCGTGCGCTGGCTCGGTTGCGGCGAGCCACCGGCGACCCACTGCTGGTGCGGGCCGGCCGGGAGCTGGTGCCCACGCCGCGCGCCCTGGAACTCCGCGACCGGGTCCACGGCCTGGTCCGTGCGGCCGAAGAGGTGCTGCGGCCTGCGGAAGAGCTGGATCCAGCGACCCTGAAGAGAAATTTCACCGTGCGCAGCAGTGATGGATTCGTGGAGCGGTTCGGACCCGAATTGGTGGCGAAGGTCGGCGCCGACGCACCCGGTGTGCGGCTGCGTTTCGTGCAGAAGACGAAGAAGGATGTCGGTCCCTTACGGGATGGCAGCGTCGACTTGGAGACGGGCGTCATCGAGCAGGCTCCGCCTCCCGACATCGTGAGCAGTCCGCTGTTCGCCGACCGATTCATCGGTGTGGTGCGCAGCGAGCATCCGCTGAGTGCCGGGAAAGTCACCATCGACCGGTATGCGTCGGCGCGGCACGTGCACGTCTCCCGGCGCGGGCTGACCGAGGGGCTGGTGGACGAGGCACTGCATCCGACCGGACGCCGGAGAGACGTCGTGACCGTGGTGGACGGCTTCAGCGCCGCCTTGGCTCTGGCGAGAGCCTCCGATCTGGTCGCCACGGTCCCGGGACGGCATACCACCGACCTGCGGCGCGGAATGCACTCCTTCGAGTTGCCATTCCGCGCTCCGGAGGTGACGGTGTCACTGCTGTGGCACGCCCGGCTCGACGCGGACCCGGCTCACCGGTGGCTGCGCAGCCGCGTGCTCGACGTGTGCCGACGGCACACCGAACGCGACGTCACCTGATCGCCCGCGACAGTCACAGACCTTCGTCGAAGGGGTATCGGGCACCGAGGGCGGACCGATCGCCGATACCGAAGTTCATCACGAGATCGTCGGCGACCTGGACCAGCACATCGCGCCCCTCGACCGCGCGCGCCCAGTCCAACGGCAGCGCCGAAACACCATGGACGGCACCGATCAAATTACCGGCAACCGCACCCGTGGAGTCCGAATCACCGGAGTGGTTGACCGACAGCAGCAGCGCCGCGCGCACATCACCGGTCCTGGCGGCGTGCAGCGCGCAGTACACCGCGATGGCCAGGCACTCCTCGGCGACCCATCCGGCGCCGACCTGCTCGACCAGCTCGGCGGAGGGCGGTTGCTCGGACAGCTCGACGGCCCGGGTCAACGCGGCCGTCGTTTCCTCGCTCGCGGGCAACGCCTCGAGTCGAGTCACCGTCTCCTGCACTGCGATCGGCAGCTCGACACCACTCACCACGCGATCGACCAGCGCCGCGAACGCACCCGCGGCGATATATCCGGTCGGATGCCCGTGGGTCAACTGCGCGGCCCGGGCGGCGGCGGTGAACGCACGATCAGGCCCTAGCCCCGCCAGTCCGAATGGCGCGGACCGCATCACCGTGCCGCATCCTTTCGACTGTGGATTCACCCGGCCGACCGCACCGATCGGACGTGGTGCGAGATACCCCCGTGCCTGCTGACCGAGCCCCGACATGCACGCATTCCCCGGCGCACGCACCGCGTAGAGAAACGGCAGACTCACCAGCCACCCATCCGCCTGCGGCGCGGCGTCGTCCTGTCGCTGGGTTTGCAACCAGCGCAGATACGCTCGGCGCAGCGCAGGCACCGGGTCAGCGCCCGGCTCCGACCGCAACAGCCCCTCAGCGGTGAACAAGGTCATCTGGGTGTCATCGGTGATCTGCTGCGGCGCATCCGCGATATGTTGCGGTAGAAAACCCGTCACCCCGTCGGCCCCGTACCGTTGGCGGATCTGCTCCAGCCGAAGGAATTCGATGGGCCACCCGAGCGCGTCACCGACCGCCCCACCCAGCAGCGAACCCCTGACCCGGTCGAAAACCCTCGTGTAATCCACCACGAACCCCATCATCGCATCCAGCCCACACGAACCTCACCACCACAGCCTTCGACGCCCAGGCCGGAGAGCCCGCACTACCGGGAAAGGTCGGCCAACGGACACGTTGCGGCCAGCAACATAACAGGCCCCCGCGAATAGGCTTGGAAGACAAGAGATTATAGCGGTCGTCGTGCGCACCGATATCGGAGCTGACGCGGTCATCGAGATCGGACAGGATCGTTGCATGACAACGCACAAGGACCGCATGTTGCGCGGGGAACTCTACCGCGACAACGATCCGCAACTGATCGCCGAACGCCGGTCTTGTCAGGAACTCCTGGATCGCTTCAATGCGACTCGGTCGGGCGAGGACGACGAACGCCGCGAAATCCTCGAGAAGCTGCTCGGCGCCATCGGTGCGGGCTCATGGATCATGCCGCGCTTCCAGTGCGACTACGGCCATCTGATCCGTCTGGGCCGCAATAGCTTTCTGAACTATGACGCGATCGTGTTGGACTGCGCCCCAGTCGTCATCGGCGATGACGTATCCATCGGTCCCAGGGCCCAGCTACTGACGGCCCTGCATCCGATGCACGACCATGAACTGCGCCGCCAACGCTGGGAGACCGCCGCGCCGATCGAGATCGGCGACAACGTGTGGCTCGGCGGCGGCGTCATCGTCTGCCCCGGCGTCACGATCGGCGCGAACACAGTCGTCGGCGCCGGTAGCGTCGTCACCAGGGATCTGCCGGCGCGGGTCTTCGCCGCGGGCAATCCGTGCCGGGTCATCCGGCAGCTGTAGGCCCGGGATCTGGTCGCCCGCGACCGCTCTGCGTGAGCGGTCGGACCTGGAACCAGATCCCGGGCCGAAAGCTTCGGTCGCTCAGTGACCCGCGCCGCCGATCATCCACGGGTTGAAGGCGCAGACGAGGTTCGGGTTCGCTTCCGGATCGAGGGCGCGGAGGGCGATCGAGGCCGAGCGCGGGGAGTACATGATCGTCAGGTGGTCGGACCAGTCCTCGGCACAGCCGTCCTGAAGGGTGATGTTGTGTACCGTCGCGTCCGGTCCCGGCGTGAGGAAGGTCCACTCGTAGGGGTTGGAGATCTCGTCGTACCGGGTGCCGACCGACGTGTACTCGACGCCGGGAACGGTGTCACCGTTTTCGTTCAATTTCGCGTAGAACCTTGATCCGACGGCCTGCTGGATATTCGCTTGGCCCACGATCGGTTCGTAGAAACCCAGGATATTGATGCCGAGGTTGGTGATGATCCGGCCCAGGGTCGCCATTCCCATCAGGGAGGTGCCGTGGTGAGTCGCTCCGAAGGTGATGAGTTTCCCGACCTTGTCCGCGCCGCCCTCGAACTTCATGAACTGACTCGACACCGGACCACCCTGTGAATGCCCGATCAGGTCGACCTTGTCCGCACCGGTCTGCGCGCGCACCTGCTCGACGAAATCGCGCAATTGCCGCGCGGAATCCTCCATCGGGCCGACACCGTAGCGGCCGGGCAGGATCGGGCCGATGCCACCGCCTTCCAAGAGACCGGAACGGCCGTAATTGAAGGCGTAGACGCAGTATCCGGCTCGCGCCAGCCGCGGCGACAGATACGCGAAGGTGTCGTAGGCGTTCAGCCAGGTGCCGTGCACCAGCACGACCGGCCGCGGGTGCGCCGGGGACGGGGTGCAGTTCGGCCGGTTGGCACCGGGCGGCGCCGCATCCGGATGCGCCACTCCGTGCATGAAAGCCGCGAGATAGGCAGGCATCTCAGGACCTTCGCCGATTGCGGCGGATGCGTAACTGCGCGAGGCCGAACCGGAGCTGCTGCCGGAGTCCACGATCGCCTTCGGCTGTCTGCCGTCCGGCGCGGGTCCCAGTCCCGCGTTCAATTCCTCGACGAGTTGCTGCTCCTCGGACCTTGCGTCCGGTTCCGCGCCTGCGGCGCCGACGCCGAGGCTCATGGCGAGTGCGGTGACGCCGGCGACGACCGCGGCGGCGAATATGTGGCGACGAATTCCGTGCTTCATTGCAAGCCTTTCACGAACGTCCGTAACGAATCTGTTATACGGACGTTTTCATCCTGAACTATCTATCGTGCACTGTCACTGCGCCGCACATATAAGTCGTGAACCGAATTTTGGCTCCGATGACAACCCTGACCGCCATGGTTCACGAGATACCGGAATAGAACTGAATGCACCATGAAGAAGAATCATCCGCAAACTCAACCGAGATACCGCACAAGGCTTTCGGCAACACACGCGGGACGCTCCGCCCCCTCCACTGCGATAGTGATGCGGCGCTCTGTTTGCACGCCGCCAGGAATATCTGTCACCGAAGTGAGCGTGACCGAGCCGCGCACCCGGCTGCCGACCGGAACGGGAGTGATGAACCTGACCTTGCCGAGTCCATAATTCACGACCATTTTCGCGCACGTCACCGACAACACCTGCTGCGTCATCGGGACGAGCAACGCGAGAGTGAGGAATCCGTGCGCGATCGTGCGCCCATACGGGCCCTCCGCGGCGCGCGCGGCGTCGACGTGAATCCACTGGAAATCGCCTGTGGCCGAGGCAAATCGGTCGATGCGATGCTGATCGACGGTGATCCGATCGCTGGTGCCGAGGTCCGCTCCGACCGCCGCGCGCAGGGCGTCGAAATCCTCGAACACCCTCACTCGAACTGCTCCAGGAGCTTTCGTTTGAGGATCTTGTGGCTCGGACCGAGCGGTAGTTCCGTCACGAACTCCACCCGGCGCGGATACTTGTGCTCGGCCAAATGCTCACGCGCGAAATCGCTTACCTGATCGGCGGTGATCGGACCGCAGGGAACGACCACCGCGCAGATCTCCTCGCCGTATACGTCATCCGGGATGCCGATGACCGCGACGGCGGCGATATCCGGATGTCGCAGCAACGCCGCGTCCACCTCGCTCGGATACACGTTGTACCCGCCGCGGATGATCATCTCTTTGATCCGGTCCACGATCCGGATATAGCCGTCGGCATCCTTCACGCCGAGATCCCCGGTGCGGAACCATCCGTCGACGACCGCGGCCGCCGTCGCGGCCGGATTCCCGGAATAGCCGTTGAACAGATTGTGTCCGCGGATGACCACCTCGCCGAGTTCACCGGTGGGCAGCAAGGTGATGCGCTGCGGCTCGTCGGGATCGGCGATCTCCACCTCGACGCCCCAGATGGAGTGCCCGACGGTGCCCACCCGAAGCCCGAAATCCGGCTGCCGCGAAACATAGGACGCGATCGGCTCCGCCATCAGGGAACCCGGTTCGTGACAAGGGATTCCGACGGTCGCGGCGGCCGGCATTCCGGACTCGGCGTACATGGGATGGCACAGCAGCATCCGGGCGCGGCTGTCGCGAAGCAGGTGCTCCGCCTCGCCCGAGGCGGACAGCGGGTGCACCGGGACAACCACGGCGCCCGCCGCGAGAATCGCGTAGTAGGCGACCGGGAAACGCACCACGTTCGGGCACATCAGCGCCACTCGGTCCCCGGGACGCACACCGAGTTCGATCAGCGCGGCGGCCTGCCCGCGCGCTCGATGCCACAACTCGGCGAAGGTGATTCGCTGCGATCGGTCGATCAGCGCGGTCCGGTCCGGGCGCCGTCGCGCCTGCTCGGCCAGGATGCCGGCCACCGACAGCGTCGCGTTCATACCGGCCACCTGATGAATCTCGACATCGCTCTCCAAAACTAGCAGTGCAAGTTTCCGTCTCACCGTAGGACACCGAAACCAGGGGCGCAAGCTGCACTGCGAGAATGCGAGGATCGAAAGGAGGCCCATGGCCCGACCGCGCAAGCCGCTGCTGACCCGGGCGCGCATCATCGAGACCGCGCTCGCCCTGGTGGACGCCGAGGGGCTGGCGGCCGTTTCCACCCGGCGGCTGGCCACCGAACTGGGCGTGCAGGGACCGTCGCTGTACAACCACGTCCGCACCAAGGACGACCTGATCGACGCCGTAGTCGACGCGGTGCTCGGCGAAGTCGACATCTCCATGTTCGACCGGCTCTCCGCCGACAACCCGGACTGGCGATCGGCACTGCTCGCCTGGTCGCGCTCCTACCGCACCGCGATGGCCGCGCACCCCCGCATCGTCCCCGCCCTCGCGGGCGGCCCGGGACACCGGCCGAACGCACTGCGCATGGCCGACGCGGTCTTCGGCGGGCTGGTCGCCGCGGGCTGGCCGCGCCGCGAGGCCACCAGCGTCGGCACGCTCATGCGCTATTTCCTCACCGGCGCGTCCCTCGGCTCGTTCGCCGGCGGCTTCCCGTCCGACGCGGCCGTCTACGCCGATGCGTATCCGCATCTGAACGAGGCCCACCTGCTGGCCGATCGGCAGCAGCGGATCGATCGGGACGCCTTCGAGGTCGGCCTGGAATCGCTGCTCGACGGTCTGGCGAGCCGGTACCGGCTACTTGTCGGTGGCGTGTAACTCGATCGCCACGAGCAGATCGACCAGATCCTCGACACTGCGCACATTCCGTCCGGTGAGCTCCTGAACGCGGCGCAGCCGATACTTGGCCGTGTTGTGGTGGATGCGCAATGCATCCGCAGCGTCTCGCAGATTCATATCGGCGTCGGCGAAGGCACGGATGGTCTCGGCCAGCACGCCGCCGCGAGCGCTGTCGTCGGAGAGCAGCGCGCGGATTCGCGAGTCGACCAACCGCCGCGCGGTGTCGTCGGCACGCAACATCAGATACCGGAAGGGCGTGATGCACGGCAGCGCCATGAGGCCGCCGTCCTCGGGTAGCAGTTCCAGCGCGGCACGTGCCAGCTGATATGCCTGGGGGATTTCTCCGATGTCGGTGACGACCGCGCTGACTCCGACGCCGAGCGTGATGCCCTCCCCACGCAATCGTTCCGCCATCGCCCGCAGCCGGTCGCACAACTCCGCGGCGGTGCCGCTGCGGCCGAGCGCGGGTACCGCGACGATGTCGGACCCGCGCACCACCGACAGTGTGCGCAGCCCGTTGACGCCGGCGCGTGCGATCGCCGCGGATGCGAGATGCCTGGCCTGCATAACGGATTCGGATGTCGCGCACCGGCCACGGCCACGGTCGGTCACCTTCAGCACGACTGCGGCGACGACGACCATGGGCATGGACTTCGCAAGGCCGATCCCGTGGCCCTGCGCCGTGGTCAGTAGCGAGCCCCGCTCGGGCAGCACACCATCGAGAAGGCTTTCCATCAGGTGCGCGCTGTCCCAGCTCGGTTCCGCGGCAATGTACTGCTGGAACTCCAGATATGCGTTGGCCGCCTGGGTGCTGATCAGATCGCAGTACCGCGCCAGCGGCGCGACCATCGATAGTGCTGCCTCGCGCCCCGCTTCCGAATGTCCGGCGTGGGCGACCAGCGACTTCCACACCGCCTGCTGACCCAGCCGGAACGCGTTGATGTAGTCCACCAGGGTGATCCCCGACTGGGCACGGCGGGCAGCCGCGCGCCGGGTGGAGGCGACGTCGTCGATCGTGACCTTGCGCCGTTCCAGCAGCGCGCCGAATCCGGTCCGGCACAGCTGGGCCACCTGGTCGTGTACATCGGCCTGGAAGCTCAGATCACGGGCGGCGTACGCGGGAATCTGGGCGATGATGGCGGACATCCCGGCATCGGCCATGTCGTCGGCGTGGTCGAACAGTTTGCTGACGATCCGCGTCCGCTCGGCCAGCACGCTCGCCGAACCCATCGCGCCGATCGAGTGTGATCTAGCTGACATATCGGGCATGCTCCATGGCCCTGACCGGATATGTCAACCGATCCGCCGTGCTCTCGGAGTGTCCGCAACGGACAAACCGGACGCCGGAGATTGGGCCACCACGCCCAATGTGCATCTTAATCTGCAATTTTACGCTGACCACGTTCTACACGCCGGTCACCCGACGGCGCTGTCCCCGCACTGAATGACACCCACGTCCGCGAGCGGACGCGGGCCGGAGGACGCATGCTCGAGATAACCAACCTCACCGTCCGCTTCGGCGGCATCACCGCCCTGCAGGAGGTCGGGCTCCACGTCGACCCCGGCGAGATGGTCGGACTCATCGGGCCCAACGGCGCGGGCAAGACGACGCTGTTCAACTGCCTGACCCGGCGTTACCAGCCCACCACGGGCGCCATCCGGTATCAGGATCGTGACTTGCTGACCGCGGCACCGCACGCCCTCGCCGGACTCGGCATCGCCCGGACCTTCCAGAACCTCGGGCTGTTCCCGCGCATGTCGGTCCGGGACAACGTCCTGGTCGGCGCGCACCACCGCGCCGGGGCCGGATTCGTCGCCGCGGGTCTGCGACTTCCTCGGGTGCGGCGCGAGGAGCGCGAGTTGCGTACGCAGGTCGATGCGCTGCTGACCCGGTTGGACCTCGCCGAGGTGGCCGATCGGCCGGCCGCCGGGCTTCCCTTCGGCACGCTCAAGCGGATCGAGCTGGCCAGGGCACTGGCCGTGCGGCCACGGCTGCTGCTGCTCGACGAACCGGTCAACGGGCTCAGTCACGGCGAGGTCGACGAGTTCGCCGACCGATTGCGGGCCCTGCGCGCCGAGCTGGACCTCACCATGATCGTCGTCGAGCACCACATGGGCTTCGTGATGGGCACCTGCGAGCGCGTGGTGTGCCTGGAGTTCGGCCGGGTGATCGCCGCGGGTAAACCCGAAGAGGTGCAGCGCGATCCGGCTGTCATCCGCGCCTACCTGGGGACGGCGGCATGAGCGCGTTTCTCACCGTCACCGACCTGCACGCGGGCTACGGGGGCGCGAAAGTCTTGCACGGCTTGACCTTCGAGGTGGCCGAGGGGCAGATCTGCGCGATCCTCGGCCCCAATGGGGCCGGGAAGACCACACTGCTGCGCGCCCTGTGCGGCATGGTCAAGGCGCGCGGCACCGTGCGCCTCGACGGCATCGAGGTCACGGGACGCGCACCGGAGGCCATGGCCAGAACCGGTGTCGCGCACGTGCCCGAGGGACGCGGGACATTCCTGCCGCTGACCGTCGAGGACAATCTGCGACTCGGCGCCTACCGGCACGGCGATCGGGCACGTATCGAGGCCGATCTGAAGCGAGTCTTCGACTACTTCCCGGTCCTGAAGGACCGGCTGCGCGAGCCCGCAGGCGGACTGTCCGGCGGGCAGCAACAGATGCTGGCCATCGGCAGGGCGCTCATGCTGCGCCCACGGCTGCTACTGCTGGACGAGCCGTCGTTGGGCCTGGCCCCCCTGGTCACCCAGGAGCTCTTTCAGATCGTGCACACCATCAATGAAGAGGAACGCACCACCGTGATCGTCGTCGAGCAGAACGCTCACCTAGCGCTGGAGACCGCACACCACGCGCACGTCCTGGAATCCGGCCGAATCGTCTTGTCCGGCACCGCGGCCGAGATCCGCGCCGACGAGCAGGTCGCGCAGTCCTACCTCGGATACCGGATCTGACCATGGCCGGATTCCTACAGCAGATCATCGAAGGTCTCTCCGCCGGAGCCATTTACGCCGGACTCGCGCTGGCACTGGTACTCATCCACCGGTTCACCGGGATCGTGAACTTCGCCCAGGGCGAGCTCGCCATGTTCTCGGCCTTTCTGGCTTGGCAGTTCACCCAGTTCGGCATGCCATTTTGGCTGACGCTGATCGCCACGCTGGCAGTGTCTTTCGCCGGCGGAATGCTGATCGAGCGGGTGATCATCCGGCCGGTCGAGGGTGCGCCCGAATTGACGCTGGTGATCGTGACGGTCGGCTTGTTCTTCTTCGTCAACGCGGCGGCGGGCTGGATCTGGTCGTTTCAGGTGAAGTCGTTCCCGAATCCATTTCCCGAGGGCGCGCTGCGCGCCGGAGGGGTCTCGGCCGGATACGGCAGCCTAGGCGTGCTAGCCGTGGTCAGCGTGGTGATGGGGCTGCTGTACCTGCTGTTCCGCTACACCAAGATCGGGCTGGCGATGCGGGCGGTCGCGTGTAATCCCCAGTCCGCCAGGCTGGTCGGCATCCGGGTCGGCACGGTGCTCGCGCTCGGCTGGGGCCTCGCCGCCCTCGTCGGCGCGGTGTCCGGAGTGCTGTCGGCGCCGCTGCTCTTCCTGGAGCCCAACATGATGGGTGGAGTGCTGATCTACGCCTTCGCGGCCGCGACGCTCGGCGGATTCGACAGTCCGGGCGGCGCGGTCGCCGGCGGGCTGATCGTCGGCGTCGCCGAGACCCTCACCGGCGCCTACCTGGACGTCATCGGGACCGAACTCAAGATCGGCGTGCCGCTGGTGATCATCCTCGGTGTCCTGCTGCTGCGCCCGCAGGGTCTGTTCGGCCGACCGGCGGTGGAAAGGGTATGAGCGACATGCGAACTCCGAATACCATGACCAATTCGTCTGACACGGCTGACGAGTCCAGCCGAGCCACAACGCCTCTCACGAAGAGGTCGGGGTTGCTCGAACTGGTGACTGCACACCGGCAGACGCTGGCGATCGCCGCCCTGCTGGTCCTCGCCTGCTCCGCGCCGTTCCAGCTGGTGCCGTTCCGCACCTTCCAGCTCGCGATGGCGATGATCTACGCGATCGCGCTGCTCGGCCTGAATCTGCTGGTCGGACACACCGGCCAGATTTCGCTGGGGCACGGCGCCTTCTTCGGTGTCGGCGCATACAGCGCGGCCGTGTTGATGGACCGCTGGGACGCACCGTATCTCGCCACCGTTCCGGTCGCCGCGGCGGTGACGTTCGCGCTGGGACTCGCCCTCGGGGTACCCGCGCTGCGGTTGCGCGGACTGTATCTGGCACTGGTCACCCTCTCCATCGCGATCTTCCTGGTCCCGCTCCTGAAACGCGTCGAATTCCTCACCGGCGGGTCGATGGGCCTGACGCTCGCCAAGCCGGCCGCACCGGCGTGGACGGGCCTGGCCGAGGACCAGTGGCTGTACTTCCTCGCGCTGGTCACCATGGCCGTGAGCTTCCTGCTGGTCGCCGGGATCCTGCGGTCCCGAGTCGGCCGGGCTCTGCACGCCATTCGCGACAACGAGGTCGCCGCCGAGATCATGGGAGTGCGCCTGGCGTTCTACAAGACCCTCGCCTTCGCCTTCAGCGCGATGCTCGCCGGGGTGGCGGGCTGCGTCTACACCTGGGTGATCGGGTTCGTCTCCCCCGACTCGTTCGCGATCGGCCTGTCGGTCACCCTGCTGGCCGGGCTGGTCGTCGGCGGGCTCGGTTCGCACTGGGGACCTGTGCTCGGCGGACTGTTCGTGATGTACATCCCGAGCTTCGCCCAGGACGTCAACCAAGCCGCCCCAGGCGTCACCTTCGGACTGCTGATCATCGCGGTCATGTACCTCGCGCCGAACGGATTGGCCGGACTCGCCGGCCGGGCGGCGCGCTGGCTCGAACACCTCGTTCGGAAAGGGAAAACCAATGCGCACTAGAGCGATCCGCGCCGCAGGAGTCGCGGCTGCCGTTCTGCTCGCGGTCACCGCCTGTGGCGGCCGCGGCGACGACGGCGGTACCGTCGGACAGGGCGACTGCCGGGGTCAGCAGACCACGGGCATCACCGATACCAGCATCAAACTCGGCGGGATCTATCCGCTGTCCGGGCCCGCGTCCGCGTACGGCGAGATACCGAAGGGTGTTCGCGCCTACTTCGACTACCTCAACGCGGAGCACGGCGGGATCAAGGGCCGCAAGGTCGAATACCTGGTGCGCGACGACGGCTACCAGCCACCCAAGACCGTGGAGGAGACCCGCAGGCTGGTCGAACAGGACCAGGTGTTCGCTCTCTTCCAGACCCTCGGCACACCGACCTCCTCGGCGGTGTGGGACTACCTGAACCAGCGCAAGGTGCCGCAGGTGTTCGTGGCGGGCGGCGCGACGAAATGGGGCGCGGATGACCAACATCCGTGGACCATCGGCTGGCAGCCCAGCTACCGGACCGAAGCACTCGCCTTCGCCCAGTACGTGCGCCAGCAGCGGCCGAACGCGACCGTGGCCGTGCTCTACCAGAACGACGACTTCGGCAAGGATCTGCTGACCAACTTCACCAAGGCCGTGGAGGGTAGTGGCATCAAGGTGGTCGCCGAGCAGAGCTACGAGGTCACCGATCCCACCGTGGATCCGCAGGTGCGCAACCTGGCTTCCTCGAAAGCCGATGTGCTGCTGAACTTCTCCACGCCCAAGTTCGCCTCGCAGGCACTCGCGGCCGAGGCACGCAACACCGACTGGAATCCGCTGCACATCGTCTCGCAGGTCAGCAGCACCTTCAGCGTGTTGAAGCCGGTCGGCTTCGAGAACGTCCAGGGCGTGGTGTCGGCGGCATTCGCCAAGGACCCGGCCGACCCACAGTGGACGGCCGACCCGGCGATGCGCGGCTACCGGGAGAAGCTGGCGAAGTACGCGCCGGGCGCCGACCCGACCAACCAGCAGCTGGTCTTCGGCTGGGCAGCCGCGGAGAGCTTCCACAAGACCATGGCGGCCGCGAAATGCCCTACCCGCGAAGGCCTTCGCGACTCCATGCGCGCGCTGAACAATGTCGGCGTCGACCTGCTGCTGCCCGGCATCACGCTCGCGACCGGCCCTGGCGACGCCTTCCCGATGGAGGCGGTGCGGCTTATGCGATTCGAGGGTGATCACTGGGTGCTCACCGGCGAAGTCATCGAGCCCGGCAAGTAGGCACTCCCCGACTCCCCGCCCCGGCGCTCTCCGGGGCGGGGAGTCGGCGCGGTCGCCCAGCGGGTCACATCGGCGGCGGCTGCCTGCTCGGTGCCACGGCGGGAGCTACGACCGGCAGCCCGGTGATCGTCCTGGGGCTGCCCTGGTTCGGCGCGACCATCGCGGCAAACTTCGAACGCTGCCGCGATGTCAGCTGATCACTCCGGGCGTCGCGATCCACTGAGTCGGCTGCCCGGTCACTCCGGCTACGGTCTCGAAGTCCCGGTCATAGTGCAGAACGGTGAGGTTGTTCGCCTCCGCGGTGGCAGCAATCACGAGGTCCACCACACCTGCACTGCGATGGTGGCCGTGCTCGGTGAGGAGCTGCTGCACGTGGTGCGCACGCACCCACACGTCGTCCGGCGTGACCGCCCAGCCGAAGAGTTCGCGCAAGATGTCCTTCTTCTCGAGCCGGTCCGCCAGGGACTGCGCTGTGAACAGCAGTTCCAACTCCACCGCGTCGCAGATGGCGACAACTCCTACGGCGATCACCTCATGCCAGGCTTTTCGTACGGAGGGGTTGATCAGCATCCGGGCGGCAGCCGAAGTATCGATGAGGTAGCTGATCACCGCCGATAGTTGTCCTTGTCGAGCAGCACGTCGAAGTCGCCCCGCTCCGCCATCGCGGTGAGCTTGTCCAGCGCCTTCACACGCTTCAGCCGCATCGACACTTCAGCCAGCGCCGCGTTCACGGTGTCTTTCTTGGTGCTCGTTCCCAGCAGTCGCTGAGCTTCGGCAAGCGCTTCGTCGTCGACATCGATCAAGAGCTTGGACATCATAGCCGCCTGGATATATGAGATAGTCCGGTTAGATATCAAGCATATCAGCGCTGCAGAGCTTCCGGCCGCGAAACGAACTCACTGGGTGGCGCTGAGCGAGTTCGCGCTCCGCTGCCGGCGGATCGCCGAAATGCGCCGCCCGATGACACCCTGGCGCGGCGCGAACAGGTAGACGGCGGTGAAGGCGAGACCCTGGACGACGACGACCATCCCGCCCGGCGCGGTGTCGAGGTGGTAGCTCACGTACAGACCCGTCACCGCACAGGCCACCGAGACGGTCGGGGCGATGATCAGCATGCGGCCGAAACGGTCGGTGAGCAGATAGGCGGTCGCTCCCGGGATGATGAGCATGGCGACCACCAGAACGACGCCGACCGCTTGGAGGGCGACGACAGCCGTCAGGGCCAAGAGGCCGAGCAGGGCGGTGCCGAGCAGCCGGGGACTGAGTCCGATGGCGTGCGCGTGCGTGGGATCGAAGGCATACAGCGTGAAATCGCGGCGTTTGAGGATCAACGCGGCGAGGGTGATCGCCGCGAGCAGCACGACTTGGATCAGCTCGGCGCGGCTGACGCCGAGCAGGTTGCCGAACACGATGTGGTTGAGATCGGTCTGACTGGGCGTCACCGACACCAGCACCAGCCCGAACGCGAACAGTGTGGTGAAGACGATGCCGATGGCGGCGTCCTCTTTGATCCGGCTGGTGTCGCGGACCACCCCGATCAGCGCGACCGCCAGGAACCCGAACACGATCGCGCCCACCGCGAACGGCAGTCCGACGATGTAGGCCAGCACCACACCGGGCAGCACCGCATGGGAGACCGCGTCCCCCATCAGCGACCACCCGATGAGCACCAGCCAGCAGGACAACACCGCGCACACCACCGCCGCCGTCACGGTGGTCGCCAGCGCGCGCACCATGAACTCGTAGCGCAGGGGATCGATGAAGAATTCGGTCACATTCATTGGTCTGTCTCGCGCTCCGCCGGGTTCACACCCGGTCCATCACATCCAGGCCGAACGCCCTCGCCAGGTTCTGCGGCCGCAGTACCGAACCGGGATCGCCGTGCACGAGGACCGTGCGCATCAGCAGCACCGCCTCGTCGGCGAGACCGGGCAAGGCGTTCAGGTCATGCGTCGACACCAGGATCGTGGCGCCATCGGCGGCCAGCTCACGCAGCAGCGTGGTGATCGTGGCCTCCGACCGTTTGTCGACCCCGGCGAACGGCTCGTCGAGCAGCAGGACAGTCGCGCCCTGCGCCAACCCGCGCGCTACGAAGGCACGCTTCTTCTGCCCGCCGGACAGTTGGCCGATCTGCCGGTCGGCGAGGTCGGTCAGCTCCACGCGTTCCAGCGCGTGCGCGACGGCCTCGCGGTCGGCCTTGCGCGGGCGGCGGGTGAACCCCATGTGGCCGTAACGACCGGTCATCACCACGTCGCGCACCGAGAGCGGGAAACTCCAGTCGACATCCTCGCTCTGCGGCACGTAACCGAGAACGCCCGCCCGCCGCGCCGCGACCGGCGCGTCACCGTTGATTCGCACGGTTCCGCGATCGGGCTGGACCAGGCCCATGATGGCCTTGAACAAGGTCGACTTGCCGGAACCGTTCATGCCGATCAGCCCGCACACCCGGCCGGAATCCAGGGCGAGGTCGACCCCGTCGAGCGCAAGCACGTCGCCGTAGCGGACGGTGACACCGCGCACCTCGATCGCCGGCGTGCTCGGCTCCGGCATGACCGCCACAGCGGCTGTCTCGATAACTCGCTCGTTCATGGCCTGCGTCCCGTCAGTGCGGAACCGATGGTCTGCGCGTCGTGGCGGATCAGCTCCAGGTAGGTCGGCACCGGGCCGTCGGCCTCCGACAGCGAATCGACGTACAACACGCCTCCGAACCGGGCGCCGCTGGCCTCGACCACTCGCCGCATCGGCGCGTCCGACACCGTGGACTCGCAGAACACCGCGGGCACCCGGCGCTGCCGGACGAAGTCGATGGCCGAGGCGATCTGCTGGGGCGTGGCCTGCTGCTCGGCGTTGACCGCCCAGATGTACTTCTCGGTGAGACCGGCGTCGCGGGCCAGGTAGGAGAACGCGCCCTCACACGTCACCAAGGCGCGCTCGTCCGGCGACAGCGCGCTCAGGGTGCCGAGAAGTTCGTCGTGCACCTTGCGCAGTTCGGTCTTGTACCGCTCGCCGTTGGCCCGGAAATCGGCCGCGTGCTGCGGGGAAAGCCCCTCGAAGGCGCGCACCATGTTGTCGACGTAGATTTGCGCGTTCTGCGGCGACATCCACGCGTGCGGGTTCGGTTTGCCCTGGTAGGCGTCCTCGCTGATACCGATCGGCGCGACGCCATCGCTGACCACCGCGTGCGGCACGCGCACATCGGAGACGAACTGGGCGAACCACGCCTCCAGGTTCAGGCCGTTGTCCAGGATCAGATCGGCCTTCGAGGCATTCTTGATGTCGCCGGGAGTCGGCTCGTAGCCGTGGATCTCAGCGCCCGCCTTGGTGATCGACTCGACGGTCAGGTGCTCGCCTGCCACGTTCCGCGCGATATCGGCGAGGACCGTGAACGTGGTGAGCACCACCGGTCGATCATGACGCCCGGCCTCACTTGCCCCGCACCCGGTAAGGGCCAACGCCAGGACACCGACGGTGGCGGCCGCGGCCAACCGGCGCGGGGGGAGAGCAAGCAAACGGTGCAGCCGAGCCTTCATGCACCGAGAGCATAATGTTCGCCTCCCCTAACTTTCAAGTTGGAGCCATTGAAGTCCGGCTCGCTACTCCACGGGCAACGGAGGTGACGCCGGGAATACCACCGGCAGAGCGGTCAATGCGCGGTGGAAAGGGCCCGGCCGCCAGGTCAGCTCGCTCGGTGGCACCGCGAGGCGAATCTCAGGTAAGGCGTCGAGCAGCTGATCGATGGCGTCCTGGGCGATCAGGTAGGACAGCGACCGGGCAGGACACACGTGCGGCCCGCCACCGAACGCCAGATGGGCGCGATTGCCCGCGTACTGGTCCGTCCTGATCGCCGGGTCGGTGTTGCAGGCGGACATGCTGATCACGACCGGCTGGTGGGCGGGCAGCCAGAAGTCCTCGATCAGGATCGGCTGCTTCGGGAAGCTGAAACAGAAGTTCGCCATCGGCGGGTCGTTGAACAACACTTCGTCGAGGGCGTCCCTGGTCGAGAGGCTCCCGCCGAGCACACTGCCGCCGAACCTTTCGTCGGCGAGGATCAGCCGCAGCGTATTGGCGATCAGATTCTGCTGCGGCTCGATGCCCGCGCCGTACATGGTGCCCACCTGATTGGCCATTTCCAGATCGGTCAGCTCAGCCGGATGTTGCAGCATTCGAGTCGTCACGTCGTCGCCGGGTTCGGCTTTCTTGTGTTCGATCAACTCCGCCAGCGCGGCCATCAGCAGCTTGTTCCCACGCTCCGCGTCGACGGCGTTGAACATCGCGGCCATCGCGGCCGCAGCGCGCTGCGCGATCTCGGCCGGGCAGCCGAGCATAGCGTTCAGCACCGCGAAGGAGAGCGGAAACGCGTACTGGCGGACCAGATCCGCGGACCCGTCCGCACAGAACGAGTTGATCAGTGGGACGGCGAGTTGCGCCACGGTGTCGTGCAGTTTGTACCGGTCGACTTTGTCCAGGCCCGCGGCATTGGCCTGGCGGTAACGGGCGTGCGCCGCGCCGTCGTTACGCCGCGCGTTCGGGCGCCACTGCATGAGCGGCAGCACCGGGCAATCGGCCGGAACAGTCTGCTGCCAGGTGCGCGGATCGGCCGGAAAATGGTCCGGGTCGTTGAAGATCCGCACCGCGGTGTAGTACCCGATCACCAGGGTCGCAGGCACGCCCGGAGCCACCTCGATCGGCACCAACGATCCGTACCGTTCGCGCATCTCGCGGTAGGCGCGTTGCGGATCCGCCGCGAATTCCGGTGCGTACAGCGGAATCCGCGGACCGTCGTCATCGATCGGTGAACCGTGCGGCCCGTGGCCGGATCGGCTCTGCGTTGGAGACGGAGGCATCGTCATCGAGGAAACTCCAGTCGGTTGAACAATAAGCCCAGTGAGCCTAAGCAGCTTGCGCAGCGCGCGTACCGAAAACGACGGGTCTGGTCACCGGTCTGACCGGACCACGGAGTTTGCTATGCAATCCCCGGCGCCACTAGGCGGGCAGCGGAGGCGACGCCGGGAACACCACCGGCAGAGCGGTCAATGCGCGGTGAAACGGACCCGGCCGCCAGGCCAGCTCGCTCGGTGGCACCGCGAGGCGAATCTCCGGCAATGCGTCGAGCAGCTGGTCGATGGCATCCTGGGCGATCAGGTAAGCCAGCGAATCCGCCGGACACGCGTGCGGCCCGCCCCCGAAGGACAGATGGGCGCGATTGCCCGCGTACTGGTCTGTGCTGATCGCCGGGTCGGTGTTGCAGGCGGCGATGCTGATCACGACCGGCTGGTGGGCGGGCAGCCAGACGTCCTCGATCAGGATCGGCTGCTTCGGGAAGCTGAAACAGAAGTTCGCCATCGGCGGGTCGTTGAACAACACCTCGTCGAGGGCATCGCGGGTCGAGAGGCTCCCGCCGAGCACAACGCCGCCGAACCGCTCGTCGGTGAGGATCAGCAGCAGGGTGTTGACGATCAGATTCTGCTGCGGTTCGATGCCCGCGCCGTACAGCGTGCCCAACTGGTGCACGATTTCCGTATCGCTCTGCGAGGCCGGGTGCTGGAGCATCCGGGTGGTCACGTCGTCGCCGGGTTCGGCGCGCTTGAGCAGGGTCAGCTCCAGCAGCGCATCGATGAGCATCTTGTTTCCGCGCTCTGCGTCGATGCCCTCGAAGATTGCGGCCATACCGCTCGCGGCGCGCTGCGCAATCCCGGCCGGGCAACCGAGCAAAGCGTTCAGCACCGCGAAGGAGAGCGGAAACGCGTACTGGCGAACCACATCCGCGGACCCGTCCGCACAGAACGAGTTGATCAACGGGATCGCAATCTCCGCCACGGTGTCGTGCAGGCGGTACTGATCGACCTTGCCGAGACCCGCGACATTGATCTGCCGGTAGCGGGCGTGCTCCGCGCTGGCATTCCGCAGCGCGTTCGGCCGCCACTCCATCATCGGCAGCACCGGGCAGTCGGGCGGAATGCCCTGCTGCCAGGTGCGCGGATCGGCCGGAAAATGATCCGGGTCGTTCAGGATCCGCACCGCGGTGTAATACCCGATCACCAAGGTCGCGGGCACGCCCGGCGCCAACTCGACCGGCACGAACGACCCGTACCGTTCGCGCATCTCGCGATAGGCACCGTGTGGATCGGTCGCGAACTCCGGTGCGTACAGCGGAATTCGCGGACCGTCGTTATCGATCGGCGAACCGTGCGGTGCACGGCCGGATGAGCTGTGCATTGGGGACGAAGACATCGTCATCGGGAAAACTCCAGGCGGTCGAACAACAAGCCCAGTGAGCCTAAGCAGCTTGCGGAGCGTACGCACCGCAAACGAGGGGTCAGGTCGCCGGACCGGACCGGACACGGAATTTGCTATAGAATTGCTGGATATTCGAGTCGTGTGCCTGATCGAAGGCTGATCGCACCCATTGTGCCGGGTGCGGCGATCGCGCGGCGGTGCCGCGCAGAACTCCAACACGAGGGCGGCTTTCATGACAGACGTCGACTATTGCGTCATCGGTGCCGGATTCGCCGGATTGACGGCCGCGCTGCGGCTGAGACAGACCGGCCGATCGGTGGTCGTGCTGGAAGCGCGCGACCGGCTCGGTGGGCGGACGTTCACCGAAGTGCGTCCGGACGGGTCCTGGATCGATCGCGGCGGCGCGTGGATCGGGCCGGGACAGGACCGGATCCAGGCCCTGATGAACGAGTTCGGGGTACCGAGTTACAAGCAGTACACCGACGGTGAGGCCTTGATGGTGGTGGACGGCAAGCAGCACCGCTACACGGGCACGATCCCGTGGACCATGAGCCCGTGGGCGGCGATGAACCTCGGCGCGGTCTTGCTCGAGCTGGGTCACCTGTGCAAGTCGGTCCCGCTGGAGGCTCCGTGGGCCGCGAAGAAGGCCGACAAGTGGGATCAGGTCAGTCTGGCGCATTGGCTGGATGGCAACGTCCTGTCCAAACCCGCCCACGAACTCCTGGAGACCGCCATCGCCGGCTGCTACACCTCGGCCGCCGCGGAGGTGTCGATGCTCTTCGTGCTCTACCAGATGGCCTCCGGTGGCGGGCCGGGCTTCGTCCTCGGCGTCAAAGACGGCGCGCAGGACGCCCGCCCGGTCGGCGGCATGGGCGCCATCTACCGGCCCATGGCCGCCGAGATCGGCGAGTCGATCCGCCTCGCCCAGCCGGTCCGGCGCATCGAGCAGGATCCCGACGGGGTGACGGTTCGCACCGATCAGGTGAGCGTGCGCGCACGCCGGGCGATCGTGGCCGTGCCCTTGGCGGTCGCGAGCCAGATTCGCTACGAACCGATGTTGCCGGTCGATCGCTCGTTCCTCCACCAGCGGATGCCGAGCGGCTCGATCATCAAGATTTCCGTCGTGTACGACGAACCGTTCTGGCGCAACGACGGGTTGTCGGGCCAATCCGTCTCGCCAGGATCACCCGCGACCATCACGATCGACGCCTGCACGGACACCGGGCGCCCCGGAGTCCTGTGCGTCATCATCGAGGGACCCATCGCACGTCAGGTCGGACAACTCGACGCGGCCGAAAGAAAGAAGGCGATACTCGGCGAACTCGGCGATCGATTCGGCGAAAAGGCGAGATCCCCTATCGACTACATCGAGCAGAACTGGAGCGCCGACCGCTACTCCGGTGGCGGCATGCTCAGCCACGCACCGACCGGCGTGCTCACCCAATTCGGCCACGCCCTCCGCGAACCCTGCGGCCGGATCCATTGGGCCGGAACGGAAAGCTCCGCGGCCATGTGCGGTTGGATCGACGGAGCCATCCGCTCGGGCGAACGGGCAGCGAGCGAAGTGCTGGAACACGAAACCGCGGCGGTGGGTTGACGGTCCGCTCGCAGTGCGTATGGGCACCATGGGTCCATGCTGCTTGCGGACGTGGATGCGGTTCGGCGCGTGCTCATCGTCGCTGATCGAGGACGACCACGGTCCCGCTCTGGCGCGAACAGTGGCGCGCGGGCTGGTCAGCTATCTGCATCGTCCGGCCGATCAGGCGCAGATCAGCATGTTCCTGGCCGGTGTTCGGTCACGGTCGATGCCACCACCGATGAGGTCGGGGATCGGTCAGGCGGGATGAGTGCCTGCTTCCGGACCGATTTCCGCGAGGTTGCCGGAAAGAATTCGGCCGCTCCGAGCGTTGTCCTGATCAGGAGCTTCGTATTCGAGCGTGGGCGAACCAGCGATGTTCGGCTTCTACGATTCCGGTTACGTACTGGCCCGGCTGCTCTTCGAGCGGCTGCTCGGCCTGGTGTATCTCATCGCGTTTCTGTCGACCTTGGCCCAATTCCGGGCACTGTGCGGCGAGCGAGGCTTGCTGCCCGCGCCGCGGTATCTGCGGGCGGCGGGGTTCCGGCGGTCGCCCAGCCTGCTCCACCTCCACTACTCCGACCGGCTGGCCGCCGCTCTGGCCGCGCTCGGTGTGGTGCTGTCCGGCGCGGTGGTGCTCGGCCTGACCGACATGGTGCCGCTGCCGGTGGCGATGGCGGTGTGGGCGACGCTGTGGGTGCTGTACCTGTCGTTCGTCAATGCCGGGCAGACTTTCTACGGCTTCGTCTGGGAGATGCTGCTGTTGGAGGCAGGCTTCCTGGCGATCTTCCTCGGAAACGCGGACACGGCCCCGCCGATCGCGGTGGTGCTGCTCCTACGCTGGCTGTTGGTGCGGCTCGAGGTGGGCGCGGGCCTGATCAAGATCCGCAATGATCCGGCGTGGCGGGATCGCACCGCGCTCTACTACCACCATGAGACCCAGCCGATCCCGAACCGGTTCAGCTGGTACTTCCACCATCTGCCCAAGCCGATCCATCGGCTGGAGGTGCTGGGCAACCATGTCGCGCAGTTGGTCGTGCCGTTCGGGCTGCTGTGCCCTCAGCCGATCGCGTCGGTGTCCGCCGGGATCATCATCGTGACGCAGCTGTGGCTGACGGTCAGCGGGAACTTCGCGTGGCTGAACCTGCTCACGATCGCACTGGCCACGCTGGCGCTCGACGGCCGGTTCCTCGCGGCGCTGGTTCCTGTCGAGCCGGCGCCGGCGCCGGATGGACCGCTGTGGTTCACGATCATGGTGACGATTATGACGCTGGCGATGGTGGTGCTCAGTTGGGCGCCGGTCCGCAATATGGCGTCACGGCACCAGGTGATGAACGCCGCCTTCAACCGGCTGTATCTGGGCAACACCTACGGCTTGTTCGGACAGATCACCCGCACGCGACTCGAACTGGTCATCGAAGGCACCGACGAGCAGCCCGAACCGGACACGACCTGGAAGGCGTACGAATTCCGGGCCAAGCCCGGCACCCTCACCCGCCGCCCGAGGCAGGTGGCCCCTTATCACCTGCGGCTGGACTGGCTGATGTGGTTCGCGGCCATGTCACCGCGGTATGCGGAATCCTGGCTGCTGACGATGGTGGTCCAACTGCTGCAAGGCGAAACCGCAATATCGCGTCTGCTGGCGACGAATCCCTTCCCTGAGCGACCGCCGAAGTACGTGCGGATCCTGCTCTACGTCTACCGCTTCACCACGCGCGAGGAACGCCGCCGTACGGGGGCTTGGTGGACCCGCCGCTGCGTCGGTGAATACCTGCCGCCTGCCACGCTGCGCGGAACCCCGGACACCGACCACGCCGCCCCGCCGCCTGACGCCGAACCGGAGGTGTCGAGTCCGGCCGACCGACCTTCCCGGACAGCCGAATGAGGCAGCGGGTGTCCGTGTTGTCCGCCGTGGACACGTTATGCGATGTCGGGTCGTGACCGGTCAGGGGTCAGGCCAAGGATGGGCAGGACGGCGTGGTCCACGATCTGGATCAGTTCGTCGTCGCTCGGAGGTGCGCCGAATTGCAGTTGGTGGATGTTGACGACGCCGACAGCGACTTGGATCGGGAGGAGGGTGACGGCGCCCGGTGAGATCTCACCGCGAATGGCTGCGCGGTGCAGAGATTCCAGCATGCTGCGCTGGCGTGGTTCGATGATCTGCTCGAACACCGCTCGGACGAGGGCGGGATGGCGGTGCGCTTCGGTGAGGAGTCCGGCGATCGCGATTCCGGTGGGGCTCGCGGCCAGAGCCGAGGTGTTGCGCAGCATCTGAAGGAAATCCTCGCGGATACTGCCACTGTAGGGCGCGTCCTGGATCGGAGGCAGATATCCGCGGATCGTGTCGAGGACGAGTTCTTCCTTGCTCGGCCAGTAGCGGTACACGGAGGTTTTGCTGATGCGGGCACGGGCGGCCACACCATCGATGGTCAGCCCACCGTACCCGCTGTCGACCAGCGCTGCGATCACGGCTTCAAAGACCGCCATGCGCAGAGCTTCCTTGTTGCGGCGGCGAGTGCCTTCCGGTGCTCCGGCTGTCACCGCTCCTGTCCTCCTCTGTGTGTCGCCACGTCGTTGTCGACGAGTCCTGTGTATATCGTGCCTCGAAGAACGCCACCGACCCGCGGGTGGTCAGCCGGTAATCGACGAACCGGAGGGCGAGTTCTGTCTCGATGTCTTCGATCGTGTCCTCGGTGTTGGAGAACAATCCCGTGCGGTTGAACCAGCCCGACATCATGCGCGCGGCCGGAGTGTGTCGAGCCTGGCGGCCCAGGATCGTGCTGCCGAAGATCCGGCACCCGGGCGCGGCGACGGCGGCGGCGTGATCGAAAACTACCGCTTTGGTGGCGAAATTGCCCGGCACGCAATGAAAGAGAAAATTCGCGCCGACGGACTCGAAGAGTGGTGGCTCGATGCCGAACGGGCGCAATACGTCAAGCCGATAGGTTTCGGGCCGGTGGGATGCCAGCCGGTACGCACAGTGCGTGAGCACGGAAGGATTAAGGTCGGCAAGCACCAGCCGCGTCGACAGGCCCGGCCGCAACGAGCGGCGCAGGAAATACCCGGTCCCAGGGCCGAGTTCGAGATGCCGCGCGCTCACGTTCCGCTCGTAGATTTCCCGCATGTGGCTACGCGGAGCGCGCCAGACGAATCGGCAGACGAGGCCGAGCACGAGGGTGTCGTAGCAAGCGAGCAGCGCCGGGTTGTACGTGCGCGCTCCGCGTTCGACTGCCGCTGCGGTGGGCGGGAAGATATCGGGGGTGTCCATTGTCGTCCTCTTCCTCAGGTCAGGATCGCAACTGAGGGAACAGGCGAAATGCGTTGTGCCGGTTGATATCTAGTCTATGACCGATCGTCAGTGCGGAGTCGGCATCGAGGGCGGATGCGGCCGCGGCGACGAGATCGGTGTTGGCGGCGGGCCAGTCGCTGCCATAGAGGATGCGCGCCGGGTCGGTAACGGCCAGCAGCGTCGGGGTGGAGGCGGGCGACATCGGCGCTGCCGTGTCGTAGTAGAAGCGGCGCAGATAGTCCTCGACCCGCTCGGGCTCGACCGCGGGAACCAGATAGCCGCCGCTGGAGCCGAACCGGCTGGTGATGTAAGGCAGGAAACCGCCGCCGTGCGGCAGGATGAACGACAGGTTCGGAAAACGATCCAGCGTGCGGTGCACCGTCATGTTGACGGCGGCGCGCGTGATGTCGAGCGGATAGTCACACAGGAAGCTCGGAACGCCGGGCAGCGCTGGGGCGAGTGGTGAGCTGCCCGGCAGCTCGGTGGGGTGCAGGTTGATCACCGTGGGGCCGCTGTCGAGTTCGGCGAGCAACGAGTCGAATACCGGATCGCCGAGGTAGACCCCGGTGGAGTTGTGGGTCATGGCGTTCATGCCGACAGCTCCGGCGTCGCGTCCATATCGGGCCGACCATGAGGCCAGCTCGAGGTCGTCCAGCGGCAGAGGTGCGAAGAAGGCGAACCGGCCCGGCGCTCGAGCGACCACGTCGACCATGGCTGCGTAGGCCACGATCAGGCTCTCCCGGTGCTGGCCGGTGTCCGCATAGCGCGGTACTGGTGTCGCGGCCGTCACCACGGCCGTCTCGATGCCCGCCGAATCCATTGCCCGCAGCGCGGAATCGAGGTCCCACCGCGTCCACCATGGCAATACCCCACGGATCACCAATCCCCGCGCCTCCGCCCAATCCAGCCACTGCGGCGGCGTGAAGTGATGGTGGACATCCACCCGCCGGTCACCAGAGTCGTCCTCGCCGCGATCGCGTGCCATCACATCGGCACCGGTCGCACCGAATCCGCAAGCCACCACCTCGGCAATGGCGGCACTGATGCTCAACGCCCGGCGTCGCGACACCGATCCCATCACTCAACTCCCTCTGGTCGGTATTGCACTCGCAAGGTACGTTACCGTATCTAAATCGACCATAGAATCGTGGAGTCGAGATACTTGTTAGTTCACATATGGGTTCCCTGATGAGCAAGCCTGCGGTGTTGGGGGTTTTCCGGCTGCGGGCCACTCCGGCGGACGCGGGTCGCCACTGCAATGGGCACCGCCGGGCGCGCCGTGGTGTTCGCGGGCGCGATCGTCAGCACCGCTATACCGGCAATGCGGTTGTGACAACGGTTTCTCGACGGCCTCGCCATCGCCGCCACATCATGGTTGCCTCTCCATGCCGTCGCCATCGCCCTGCTGCCCGCCCTCCTCGGCGTCTACAACACCCGGATCCTCACCCGCGACAGCCGCGGGACAACGGCAAACCACACTGCTTCACTCGCGGCGACCGAGCGGCACGATATGTGCAGCGGTGGCATGTACAGTTCGGATTCAGCGCCACCCTCGTCCTCGGGAATCTATATGTCGATCCCAGGACAGCTGCGTCAGTGTGCGCGCAGCGCGTCGAGGACCATCGGACGCGCCGTCGCGAGCGCTTGCTGCCAGTAGGGCCAGGTGTGCGTCCCGTTGACGAAGTCGATGCGCGCGGCGATGCCCAGCGCCGCGACTCGATCACGGAACATCTGGGCGGCGGCCATCGTCATCGCCTCCAGGCTCATCGCGTTCACCGTGTTGCCGGCCCCGTACGGCACGTCGAGCGGACCAGGCGCGCCATTACCCGTCGAGACGTATATCGGCAGTCCGCGCAACAATTCGGCCTGCACGGTGGCATCGTTCCGATTCCAGGCGGGATCACCGGCCGTGCCCCACATGTCGTCCACATTGAAGTTGCCCTCGTCCCACATGGCAGCGCGCATCGCCTCATTCCAGAGCGGGAACGTCGGGTGCACGAATCCCGAGAAGGATCCGGCGAACTTGAACTGGTCGCGATGGTGCCCGGCCAGCGTCAGAGCGGCGTTGCCTCCCATGGAGGCCCCGACGATGGCGTTGTTGGTTCGCGACACGCCGTACCCTGCCAGGAAGTTGGGCAGCTCTCTGGTGAGGAAGGTCTCCCACTTGTACGTCGTCGCTTGGCGGTTCGTACCACTCGGCCGGTACCAGTCGGTGTAGAAGCTCGAGCGACCACCGACCGGGAACACCAACGTGACGTTGTCCCTTGCGAACTGGCGCAGCACGTCGGTATCACTCGTCCACTGGTTGTGATCACCCGGCGCACGCAGACCATCTAGCACGTAGAGGGCCGCACTCCCACCCCGGGCCGCCCACTGCACCTGCACTGTGATCGGCCCCATGCTGGAGGGCACCGAGAGCTCCTGGTAACCACCTGCTGGTGCCCGCAATACCGGCGCGGCGATCGGTGCGGCGCTGGCTACCGCCCCACCGATGCCCGACACCAGCGCAGCTGTTGCAATGACAGCACCGGTCTTCCTCAACCAACCACGCACCCGCTGGTTCCCAGATAGCGCTGCCGCAGCCACCCCGCACACCTCCTACTTCCCCGGTAATTCACCGAAGAGACACGAATTCGGTTGTCGCTCAGGTCAGACTACTTCCTGCGAGTCCGCGACCCCCGCCCACCATCGGGAAGGCCAGTTGGCGGCCGCATGCCACCATGGGTGACTGTCGGCAGGGACAGCGCCGAGGAATCGTTGGAGCCATTGATGCTGGAGACGAGCACCAGTTCTACTGGAGCGCAGGCAGATAGTGCGGAACCGGTGGATTACCGGTGGACGACGACCGTAGCCGACGCTGCCGGGCAGCAACGACCGGCCTTGCGCGGCGAGGGCCGGTTCGACGCCGAGGACGCCTACACCGCGGGTGCCCACCGCAGCCACACCGCCGTGGCTGCGGCGGTGTTCGCCGACGTATGTGACGAGGTGGTCGAGTACCACCGAGACGCGGTGCTGGACGCCCGCGTCGACGGCCAGCCCGACCCCGTTCCGCCCGTCCTGGTCACCACCACCGTTTTCGACGCTCACGACAATGCCGTGGCGATCCTGACCGGCCGCCTGCTCCATCGGCCGGTCACGGAGGACGAGGTCGCCGACGCCGCGGTCCTACTGGGCCAGATAGCCGTGGACGACGCACGTCTCCGCATCGAACGCGTTCGCCACCCCGACGACGGCAACAACAGCCACCCCGACCCGCTCCCGCCCCCTCCCGGCCTCGACGTGGAACACCGCCCGGACACCGTCAGCGACGGTGCTGGTGCTGGTGTCGACGAGAACCTGCGAGAGCGGCTGTGGGCGCTGCGGGCCGCCGCCGCGGAGCTGCGGGCCGAGGTATACGACCCCGAGTACTGCCGGCACCAACTCGGCACCATGGAGGCCGCCCCCGCCGCCACCCACACCCTGCCTTCGGCGACACCGCCGGGCACCGAAGAACGGCCCGCCGAGCCCTTGATCGATTGGCAGGCTCGGGTGGACCGTTGGCGGCGGCTGCTCGAGATCTCCACCGAGGCATACCTGGACGCCGCCGGACTCGACGCCACCGCCGAACACATCCGCCGCGGACGGCATTTCCGGTCCCACCCCTAGCACCGATCCATGCTCAGGGCGCTGACTCGCCCTTCACGCGACCTTTGTCGCCGAGAGGATGGCCGGCACGGGAATGACGTCCGGCGGAAGGTCGGCGGAGCCCCTGGTCATCGCCTTGGTGACATCGAACCCACATTCCTCGAGCCAACTTCGGTACGTGGACAGCTTCTGCGGGCCGCCCTGGCCCATCGTGCAGCCGAGGAAGAAGGCCGGGAAGAAGTCGGCGTTGTAATTGTCCGAATCTTTGATGTTCTCAGGGTAGACGGGCACCATGATGTGGACCTGACCACCGACCTCCAGCGAGCTGTTGACACCCTCGAGGATCTCGAGCACATCGTCCTTGTCGAACATATCCAAGAAATGCTTGATGAGTATGGTGTCGAAGCCCTTCGGGACGCCATCGAAAACGTCACCGCCGATGAACGAACAGTGTTCGTCCACTCCATGAGTCCGGAAGTTCTCCAGGCACTCACTTTCCTTCTCGGGCAGGTCGAAAGTGGTCACCCGAAGCCCGGGCGAGGTCTTCAGCCGGTAGGCGTGAATCGCCCCGACGCCAGTGTTTCCAGCCAGGTCGAGTACCTGCGCGCCGGATGGTATGTCTACGTTTTCGAAGAACCAGGGATCGATACGGGCGGTGACGGCGTCCATCAACGTTGCCCAGGACTCGCGCAGATCCTCGTGCTCGGCCACGGCACCGTACAACGTTCCGTCTGATCCATAGAGCTCTTTCAGGCCGACGAGCGTTCCGCTCCGCACGCTGTCGGCGAGATAGTACAACTGCCTCAGCGTGACAACCTTGATCATGTTCATGTAGGTGAGCGCTCGCTGCAGATCGGCCTCGGCGACGCCCGCAAGTGCATCGAGGGAGTAGGCGCCCGAACCTTCGTCGTGCGCAACGAAACCCTCCTTGACCAGAAGATGCAGAAGTTGTTCGACCGCATCCGGTTTGGCGCCGACGGCTTCGCCGAGCTCGGCCGCGGTGATCCCCGGGCTGTCTCGGAGACTATCGATAATGCCGAGCTCGAAGCAGGACAACAGGGTCATAAACCGAGTCGGTCCCACCATGTATTCGCGAAATCGAGCGAGTGTTTGTTCCGGTGTCATTGTGGCGATCCTCATTTCAGTTGGTAGTGGGCTGTTCCCCGAACCGACGCGCCAGCGCAATTCGCTGCACCTTCAGCGTGGCGGTTCGAGGTAGCTCTGCCTGCGGTATCTGGATCGGGTCGGCCAGCTGAGGGAAATCGGCGACGGCCTTGCGCCAGCGACCCTGGTCCACCGGCCGGTCGTCGTGCGTGCAGATCACCGGGACCGCCTCGGACTTCCGCCCTCGCACAACGACGAGTTCGCTCAACTCTTCCAGCCTGCTCAACAAGACATCCTCGACCTCGAGAGCACTGCGCACGCCCGGGATCATGTCTACCTCCCGGTCGAACAGGTGCAGGCACCCACGCCGGGTGCGGTATCCGACGTCCCCGGTCCGCCACCAGTCGCCGAATCGGTTCGCGTCGTACCGATCCTGCTCGGCAAGATAGGTTTTCGCGAGGCCATCCCACGCAACCTCGATGAAGCCGGGGTTCGTCTCGGACGGCCGTGAGCCGTCCCGGCTCACCACCCGGACCTTCGCGCAGCCTGGCATTGCCCAACCAACGCACCGCCCCTCCACTCGGTGAGCGGTCTTGCGGAAATAGGCTCGCCCGACTGCTGGCCCAACCTCGCTCTGCCCGTAGATCTGGAAGTACAGCGCCCCTCGGCGCTCGGACGAATTGACGAGGCGACTCATCGTTCTGGGATGGATCGCGTCGAATGTGCTGCTGAAGTACTTCACCGATGCGAATGGCTTACGCGGGTCCTCGGTGAGGCATTCCCAGTCCATCAACGAATTGGGTAGAGCCTCGATGAATCCTGGCCGGTGCTCGACAAAGAACGCGGCGACCTGGTCAGGATCGGACTCCTTCATGAGCAGGACCGGCAGCTCTTTGAGCAGCGCCAGAGCCATCGCTGCGAACATCCGCGAATGGACGAAGGAGATGTGGATCGCGACGGTCTCGCGCTTCCTCATCAGCGACAGCAACCGCCATTGCGGCGCGAGCCGGGCGGCCATGCTCCGTGGAGTATGCACGACCAGCTTGGGCAGGCCGGTCGTGCCGGATGTGTGGGTGATCAGCGCGGGCTCGTCCTGCGGCCGGGACACCGGCTCGACTCGGGGAGCCCCGGCGAGTCCGGCGAGCGATACGGCACCCGGCCTGTCTCCGGACACGGTGATCACCGGCTGCGCGAGGTCCATCACCGGCACGTCGGCAAGTGCGTCGAGCTTGTGCAGGTCGGTGAGCAGGGCCGGCTGGTCCAGTCGGCGCAGCAGGGCACCGACGGTGACGCCATCGATGGCGGGCGACAGCATCACCGGAACCGCTCCGATGCGTGCGGCAGCGGTCGCGAGCACCCACACATCGAAGTTGGCGGCCTTGTGGATCGCGATGTGCCGGCCTGGTCGAATCCCGGCCGACCAGAGCCGGCCCGCGAGGTCGTCCACGTGGTCGGCGAGCTCGGCCACAGTCAGTCGCCGCCCCGCCTCGGGAAGGACATCGAGATCGTGATCAAGCGTGAGCGGCGTCGAACTCTTCCGCGCAGCAGCCGTTTCCGGCACTGTGCCGAGAAACAGACCTCGCCGGCGTATCGATCGCCAGATCGTGAAACCGTTCATTCGACATATCTCCTCGTCGATGTGCCGCCAACCCGTTCAGGCGGCGGCACGTCCAGTCTTGAGTGCCGCCGCGATGTCGACGACGCGGCGGGCTTGGTGATGCGCCGCTCGCAGGGTCGCCTCGCTGGGTGAGCCACCGAAGGCCGCGTGGGAGGTGCCGTACGGATTGCCCGTCTCGAACTGGACGGGATCGGTGTAACCGGGAGGCACAATGATGCCACCCCAGTGATAGAACACGTTCCCCAGCGCCAGCAGCGTGGACTCCTGCCCGCCATGGGCGGTGCCGCTGGAGGTGAAGGCCGAGCACACCTTGTTGGCGATTGTGCCCTGCCGCCACAGCGCACCCGCGCCCTCGATGAACTTCGTGAGCGCGCTCGCCGGCGTGCCGAAGCGGGTCGGGGTACCGAACAACACCGCGTCCGCCCACCCGAGGTCGTCGATGGTCGCCTCGGCGACATCGGCGGTGTCCTGGATGTGTTTGCCCCAGGCAGGGTTTGCCTCGATTGCCGCCGACGTTGCCGGCTCGGCGACCTTGCGCAGTCGCACGCGGGCTCCGGCCTTCTCCGCGCCCTCGGCAGCGGCTCGCGCCAGGCCGTATACGTTGCCGGTGGCGCTGTAATAGATGATTGCGGCATTCACAGGTTCCATGAGGGTTTCCTTTCTTCGTGGGTTGCGAGCTGTTACAAGTACGCTCGCGCGATCTGGATGAACAGGCGGGCGTACTCACCTTCGAAGTCGAATGACCGCTCCAGCAGAGGGTTTCGGCGACCGGCGGCAAGCAGCGCCCAGCTCTGCAGCGACCCCGACACCAGTTCCGAAGCGTCGCTCTTGCCCAGTGAATGGACCCGCCCGGAATCTTCGTCGACCAGAATCAGCCGCACGTCCGGCCACCGCTCGACCGTGACGCGCGCCTTCGCCAGCGCGTATCGCACGGAATACAAGGACAATTCGGCGACACAAATCGCGCCCTCGACCGACCCGCTTCCGCTCGTTCCCAGCGCCGTCCGGATATCGCTGTGATGGGTCCAGTACTCCATGATGCGGCCCATCACCAGATGCGTCGCCTGCATACCGAACCCCCAACGCACGCGCTCGGTTCCGATGCAATCAGATAGCGCGGCCACGCACGACTGCGATGCCGCCACCGACCACTCGCGAAGTTCGGCCAGCGTCATATCCTTGCCTCGATCGCAGCCCGCTCTGGTGAAAGCCTCAGGAGTCGGGAACTCGTGGACCACGCGAGCGAACGCACGCGGCCCCTCGCGCACGGTGTCGGCTGCAACTTCATCCGTATCCGCAAGGTGGGCGACCTGATCGCGCACAGTCCAGCCGGGACATCGGGTTTCCACGCCCAGATCGTGATATCCCAGCTCCGCGCACGTGTCTTGGAAGAGCTGGACCTCGCGACGCAGAACATCCAAGCGCTGCCGATGCGGAATCAACGCCGTACCTTACCGGCGTCACCGTCCACGGTGACCCGCTCCAGGGAGCCCAGCTTCTGTGTGCCTGTTTCCGTGCCTGTCACACAGGGAATTCCGAGCTCCCGCGCGATGATCGCCGCATGGCTCAGCACACCGCCGATATCGGTGACGATCGCCGACGCCTCGGTCATGAGCGGCACCCAGTCGATCGACGTGAAGCGAACGACGAGAATATCGCCGTGCTCCCAGGCCTCATCCTCCGGCGACAGCATCACCCGCGGCCGTCCGGTGCTGACTCCCCCGGCTGCCGCGAATCCACTCACCACGACATCGCCCTTGGCATCGCCGGATACGCCCACCGGAATCCGAGCCGTCACAGGCCGGCACTGCAACCAGACCAGCTGCCCGGCGTGCACACAGAACTCCAGATCGCACGCCGCACCGACGGCCTGCTCCACAAGCAGACAACGAGCACCGACCTGGTGCCCCTCCGCATGAAGTGGATTGCCGCTCGCGGGTTCTCCCGTCCGCCAAACCTCCCGGTAGGGCGTGACGGTCCCCGCGACGACAGCATCGGTCCCCGACGACGACCATTCCAGAACTCCGCCACCCGCACCGTCGCCGATCCACACCCCGGCCAGCGCGGCATCCAGGAAAGGCTGCAGTACAACCGGTATCGGCCCAGGATCGACGACGTGATATCCAGCTCGCAGCCGCGGGTTCGTCCCTGAAGCACGAACGCGAGCCACCGCCGCGGGCACGGCGGTCGGTTCGACAGCCAACTCCGACGAGAACAACCCGGCGAAGGACCGCCGTTTACCGTCCTCACCGGCGCCGGACGAACGAACCGCCCACCGAGCCACGTCCGGGTCGAGCCCGGCACCATCGATCGCCTCCACTGCGACGGACGGCGACACGAACCACGTCGGCGGAGTCGCAAACCCCGAGCGTCGCAGCCGAACCAGCCCCGCCGCCTTGCCTCCGAATTCCGCCGCGATCTCGGCGAGCGGCAGCGACGATTCGGCGATCGTATCGATTGCGCGAATCTCGTTCACTTCGATTCCTGTCAGTAGCCATCCGCGTCCGTGCGCACGCGGCCGTTCAGTTGCAGCAATTCGGCGTGCAGCTCCATCCAGACCGAGTGGAACGATTCGGCCCGAATCCCCGACAGCGCCGATGGATTACCGCCTTCGGCGCGTTCGACCAGCTTCGTCAGCCGTTGCCGATACGTCTCCAACAGCCGTGCGACATCGCCGTCGCCGTCCGCGGGGAAGGCGAGAGCGACTACCGCGCTGCGCAATTGGGCGGCCACCTCGCGCACGAGTTCCTCGCTGCGATTGGCCTGCCAGTTCGAGATAGCCGCCTTCACGATCTCGTTGGTGCTCAGGAAATGGCGATCGAATTCCTCGACCAAATCCAGATCCGCTCGCGGCGCCCGGTCCCGCCACTGGTGTACGGCCGCGTCGTCGGCGGCAACACCGTCGGCCGTAACGATGAAATTCCCCCGCACCGACCGCACATACCCGGCCTTGCGGAACCCATCGACCAGCGCCCGGGCATCGTCGTCCGGCACACCGACCAGATCGGCCAGTTCTTCGACGCTCACCCCGGACCGGAAGCGAATGACGTGCAACGCCTCGGCCACCTTCGTATCGAACATTCTCGACTCCTACGCCACACGGCCGGTGCGCAATTCATTGATCAGGTCGATCAGCTGCTGGACCTTTTCGACGCCCACGATCCTCGGGTTGTCGATCAGGCGCACCCCGAATCGGCTCTCCAGCAGGCACATCATTTCGATGCTCGCGACAGAATCGATACCGAGATCCTTCGCGAACGAATCGTCGGGCCGCAGATCCCGCGCGATGTTGGTCGCCGTGGCAAACGCCTCAGCGATATCCGCGACACTCACCTTGGTTTCACTCATGATTCTTCACCTTTCCTGTCCCGCCGTTGATGGCGATGACGGCTCCGGACGGGATACTGTCGATATCCGCACCGACGACGCAGGGTATGCCGTATTCCCGGCACAAAATGGCCAGATGCGACATCGCGCTGCCCCGCCGGCTGACCACCCCCGAGGCAAATCTCAGCAGCGGAACGACATCCGCGTCGGCGGCCTCGCAGACGATGATGAATTCCTCGTCAGGGACGTCTTCCTCCGGCCGAACCGCGATTCCGCTCGCGCTGCCGCCCGAGACACCGCGCGGCTGCACCCGCACTGCGGCCGCGATCGGCTCGACAATCGCACCGTCGGGCAGGATCTCGATATTCTCCGGCAGGACCACGGCAAGGGCTTCCTCGCACAGCGTGACCCGGTCCTGCACGATTTCGCGCAGGTCGCCACGCGGCGCGTTCACCAGCTCCTGCACGGTGAGGAACGGCCACAGATCGTCCGGAATCGACTGCGCCGCCGCCAAAGCCGGACCGAGCGTGCGGAAGACGTGCAGCACCCGGATCACTATCGATTTCGAATGCTCGCGACACGCCATCGTCTCGGCGACGGTCTTCGTGACACCCGCGATCACCCGATATCGAACGCCCTTGTACATCCCGGCAATCGCATCCGCCGGTGCCAGAAACGATTCGAACGCCTCGGTGCCGTCGGACTCGACCTGAAGCCGGTGGGAATACTTCGCCCACAGTGGGTGTCGATGCGCGACCTCGTAGAACGGATGATTCAGGAAGTCGGCGGAGTTCAGGTCACCGGTGGTGGTCAGCCGGTGCAGCCGCTTCCACACCAGTTCGTCGGGCCGGGTCAGCAATGCGACGATGTCCTCCGGCTCGTCGCAGACCCGCTTCAGGATCTTTTCCTGATATCTGGTCAACGGCACCAGTGCCGTAGTCGACAGAATATGCTCGTACCAGCACGATTTCAGCAGCGATATCGCCTCGCTCGCCAGCAATCGTACGTCGAATCCCGCCTCGCAGGCCCGCGCCTCGAGCTCGAAGAGGCACTCCTCGAGATTGCGGATGCGGACGACCGCCAGCGCGACCTCCCGCGCAATCGTCACGACGCCCTTCGCCTTGATCAGTGGATTCTCGGCCAGAGCGTCGTACGGTTCCGGTGCGGGCACGCCCTCGAAATACGCCTGGCCGACATCGTCCGCCTCGATTCCCGGTACCGAGGCCGCGATCTGTCCATAGGCCGAATAATTGTGGTAAGGGCGGCATTTGATGTATCCGAGGAAGGTGAAGAATTCCCCCGATATCCACGCCCGCTCACCCCACATCTTGGTCGTCATCCGACGGGTCGCCGCCTCCATCGGCGGGCCGACGAGC
Source organism: Nocardia amamiensis NBRC 102102 (assembly GCF_001612745.1). Classification (GTDB taxonomy): domain Bacteria; phylum Actinomycetota; class Actinomycetes; order Mycobacteriales; family Mycobacteriaceae; genus Nocardia; species Nocardia amamiensis. Next base: position 77,379 of record NZ_BDBA01000002.1, read on the forward strand.
GACCAGGAGAACGGGGACAACCGTTCGGGGGCAACCTCGCCGAAGTTTCCGGCGGAGTAGGTGCGGAACACCGGATGCGGATCGGTGTCGAGCGGGCCGACCACGCCGAGCCTCTTGGGTTCACGCATGGGTATACCTCGCCTCGATCGGGGCGGGCCACACCTGGCCCGCCATGGCGGCACTCATGGCCTGGATGTAGTCCTTGCGACAGCGCGCGGCCCCCGCGTTTGGCAGGTCCGCACCGCAAGAGACCTCGATCCAGGGGTGCGCGTAGTCGGCGAGGTTGGGGGCGGTCCCGATGCGGCGCATGGCCATTCGCAACAACCACTCGGCGCGTTTCACATCCGCCTTCAGAATGCGGGGATACTTGCCGAACGGGCGACAGACCCGGCTCAGGATCTCGAGCAGGCTCGGATTCTCCGGATCGAACCAGGTGATGGTGCGGCCGTGCGCTGTCCACTCCACCATGTCAGCGACCAGCTCCGCGGCACCGAGCACGTCGCCGACATAGCAGGGATAGCGACCGCCGTCTGTGATCGGGAGCGGATAGCCGGCCAACACCAGCGGAAAGATCGCGGGCAGGCCGTCGCTGGTGGACGGCACCGTGCGGTCGTATCCCAGACCGAGCAGCGGCCCGAACCGCACGATGTTGTGCTGCGTATTCGAATGCCGCACACGATGTTCGGCCACATATTTGCCGTATTCATACCAGTTTCGGAAACGCTGCCCGACGTAGAGCTGGTCGCTGGTCACCGGTTTGTCCGGCTCGCCGAGGGCCAGGATCGAGGACACGTGCACGATTCGCGGCGGCCGCTTCGCGGACTCCACCAGCCGTAGCAGGGCCGCGATGCCCCGATCGTGAATCTGCAGGCTTTCGGTGCTGGTCGCCTGCCACGAAACGCTACCGGCGGCAAAGACACACACGTCACTTTCGGTGATCACCGCGCGCGTATTCTCGTCCATTCCGAGGCCCGGCGCGGTGAGATCACACCGCCGGTGCTCCCAGGTTCCCATCCCCGGATTGCGGGACAGCGCGACAACCTGGTGTCCGCGGGAGTCGCACCGCTCGGCGACGAGTTCGCCGAGATAGCCACTGCCGCCGAAGACAGCCACTTTCATGCTTCGAACCTCACAAGCGAACGATGTTTCGGTGAGACGATCGACTCGCGAGCGGGATGCAGGCCGAAAGTCAGCCGTGCCGCTGTTTCCAGCGAGATCGACGGTGCCACTGCCGATTTGTCGAGCGCGCTGAGCACCGTGAGCAGGTTGACCCGGTCGAACGAGCGGTCCAGGCCGATGTATCGCAGCCCGATCAGCGTGTTCTGCCATTTGGCGCTCAGGCGGCCGAAGCGCTCGCCGAGGGCCGACACGTTGACGACGTGGTCGCGGCCGGCCGCAACTATGCGCACCCACTTGCCGAAGGCGTGCTGGTCGATCATGCGGGCCGCCTCCACCAGGGCACGCAGCGCGGGCGCCTGAGCGCCGTTGGTGATGTGCACGATCTCGACATCCGAAACTGACTGTGTTGCAAGGCCGTCCGCAAGGGCGATCAGCACCTTTGCCGCGGTGTCACGCGGCACGCAGTCCACGCGCGCGTTCTTCATCGCGGGCAGCAGCCCCAACGGGAGGTCGTTCCAGCGCTCAGACAACAGGTACAGCGAGTTCTTGTACAGGGTCTCACCCGTCCGCGAGTCGCCGAGCAGGGCAGGCAGACGGGCCAGCAACAGTGGCACGCCCAGCTCGGCCGCCCGGCGCAGCACGGCTTGTTCGCCCATCCACTTGAAATGCTCGTATCGCGTACGATCACCACCGGCGCCGAGCCGGGTCTCGGGCACGACGCCCACCGCCGACCCGGCCACATACGCCGTCGAGGTCTGCAGGTACGGCACCGGGCGGCCGGAGATTTCAGCGAGCCGCGCGGCGAATCCGACCCCGTACACCGCACCGACAACGTTGCTCACCTGCAGCGACTCCGCAGTGCCCTGCCAATCCGTGCTCCCAGCGCAGTTGACGACACAGGTCACCTTCTCGGCAAGCCGCTCGAGCGCTGCGCGGTCGAGTCCCCAGTCGCGTGCGGTGATGTCGCCATCGACCAATTCGATATCCCGCGAATGGGATTCGATCCGCCGCCGCAGCCGAGTGGTCCCGGTCGAACGGCGCACGAGACCGACCGTCTGCGCCGGAACGTGGTCGACCAGCGCGTGCCCGAGTTGTCCGCTGAGGCCGGCCACGAGGATGGTCATGACACCCTCACGTCGGAGTCGTAGCGATCCTCGCCCCGCAGGCCGCCGGCGACCATCTCCAGCATCATCTCGTCGCTGCCCCCGCCGAGCCGGGCCAGGCGGGCGTCGCGCCACAGCCTGCTCAGCGGGGTCTCGTCCTCGAGATAGCCCGAGCCGCCGAAGACATGCATGCAGTCGCTCATGACTCGCTCACCGAGCCGGGCGGTTGTCACCTTGAGCCCCGCGACATCGCGTGCGCCACAACCGCTTCCGGCGGCCAGCCGCTCCCCCGCCGCGTAGACCGCGAACTCCGCCATCCGCACCTGGGCCGCCAGCTCGGCCAGCCGCAACCGCAACGCCTGGTGATCGATCAGCGGCGTGCCGAACTGCCGGCGTCTGCGCGCATGCGACACCGCCAATCCCAGGGTGTAATTGCAGCCGCCGACCAGCTGGGCGACGACGGACAGCCGCTCGTGCATCAACGCCCACGAAGCCACCGCCAGTCCGCCGCCGATCCGGCCGAGGATCGCCTCGTCACCCACCTCCGCATCGATTCGGACCCACGACGTGTCCAGGCAGGCGGTGCCCGCCTTGGTATGCCGCTTCATCGTGGTGATCGCGGCCGACGGCACGGTCACCGTCGTCAGCAAGGGCGGCCGGTTCTCCTCGACCACGTACTTGCCGAGCACGACTGCGAAGTCGCACACCTCGCCCAACGACAAGTACTTCTTCTCGCCGCGCACCCTGATGCGACCGTCGCCGAGTGGCGTGATCAGGGTTTCGATCCCGAGCAGATCGGATCCGCCCACGGGCTCCGACGCGCCGAACGCGCCGATCGTCGTGCCGTCGAGCACGCCGTTCAACAGCCGCTCGTGCTCGGCGTTCGCGCCGAATCGCCGCAGCGCCGAGGCACAGGTTTCCAATTGCAGGCTCAGGCCCACCGAGATACCGAACAGGCCCTGGTACGCAACGCGCTCGGCGATCAGCAGTCCCAGGATTGGATCGCCGACCGTCGACTCCTGCGGCCACCGCTGCCGGAAAAGGCCCTCCGCCGCCAGCTCCTCGACGAGTCCGCGCGGGAAGATGCCTGATCGCTCCGCCTCGGCGCCGTAGCGATCGACGGCAGCGCCGATGATCTTGTCCAGGCGCGCCCGCTCGGAGTCGCCGACGGTCCCCGCATACCTCATATCCGTCCCCCGGCCGCAGTCGTCACCGTGGCGCCCGCCTGGTGGCGCCGCCATATCTCGCGACGTCGAGGTTTCCCGCTTGTTGTCATCGGCAGATCATTCGGCTTCAGTTGCAGCCATTCCACTTTCGTTGTATCGCTGAGGATTCCGGACAGAATGCGCTGAATTTCGGCACGCTCTGCCGGTTCGAGGGCGAACTCCGTCGCGATAATGACGGCGGGCCCTTCGATCGAGTTCGAACCCACGACGCATGATCGGCGAAACAGGCTGGGCTGCAACACATCGACCAGCTGTCCCTCGAGATCCTCCATGTGGACCGCCTCGCCGCGGACCTTGATCGAATCACCGATTCGGCCCACCACGTAGAGCTCAGTGTTGTAGACGAATCCGCTGTCGCCGGTACGCAGCCAGTCGCCCACCCGGTCGGTATCGATCACGCCGTTCTCGGTCGAATAGCTCCGCGCCACCGATGCGCCCCGCACCCAGATCTCGCCAACGACACATTCGGGCAGCTCCTGCTGATCCTCGTCACGGATCGACAGCTCCAGCCCTCGCAGCGGCATGCCGCAGCTGACCATCCATCCGGACCGAATCGATTGGGTGCCATCGATTTCGGTCTCATTCAGGATCGCGACACGTCGTCCGAATGGCGCGATGGTCTGCCCGAGGTCGACCGCCAACGCGCGCTGTCCCGGCCGCACCCCGGTCACTGCGAGCGTACCCTCGGCCAGCCCGTAGGCCGGCGTGAGTGCGGTGAACTTGAAGCCGCCCGGCTGCAGCAGCGCGCCGAACTGCGAGAGCGTATCCAGTTGCACACGCTCGGCCCCGCTGATCACCGAACGAATAGCCGAAAAATCGCAGTCCTGCACTTCCTGCGGCTGGACCCGCCGTACGACCCATTCGAACCCGAAGTTGGGCATGACCATGACCTCGTACCGCTTGTGCCCGTACTCGCGCAGCCAGATGAGCGGGTCGCGCACGAAGTCGCCGGGCGACATCAGCTTCGCTTCGGCCTGCGTCGTGACCGGCGTCAGCATGCCGCCGATCAGGCCCATGTCGTGATACAGCGGAAGCCAGGACACACCGAACTGATCGCCGAAGCCCGCCCATTCGCGAATCATCGCCAGATTCGCCTCGATGTTTTCGCGAGTAATGCACAGCCCCTTCGGATTTCCGCGCGATCCCGAGGTGAATTGCATGATCACGGGACCGTCGTGGTACTGCTGGCCCGACTCGACGCACGAACTCCATCCCAACTCGAGGGGACGCACCTTCCGACCGGAGGAATCGAAAGCGGCGGTGAGGGTTTCGCGATAGCGCTGCTCGGATGCGAAGTGCCGCACGCCGCTGATTCCGGCGATGCCCGCAACGAAGGGCGCGTATCCGCTCGTCCCCGACAGCGCCTTCGGTCCTGGCAGTACCGTCGGCACCGCACCCATCCAGATCAGCCCGAAGAAGCTCAGGATGAAATCCGCGCTCTGCCCGAGCACGATCGGCACGACTTCGCCCGGCCGCACCCCCGCCTCGCGGAATTCGGTGGCCTTGCTGCGGACACCGGCGGCCAGCTCAGCGTAGCTGTGCCGCTGCCACTGCGCGTCGCGCCAAAAGCTCAATCCGCGGTCTGGTGCGGGATGGTCGATCCATGCTGTCAGAGTCATTTGTCCCTCCGATTCGGTAGTGCTGATACTCAGACCGGGGACCAGGCCGGCTGCGAAAACGAAGAGACCGAGGGTTGCCGACAGGCAATCCTCGGTCTCGGTGTGGCTTGCGGAGGTTCCGCCTGCCGAGTGGCTCAGTCCGTCCGAGCAAGCTCGCGAGGAGGTTCCTCCTCGGCGAGCGGTGACTTCTCCGGCCGCTGAGCAAGAGCGCTCGGCCACCAGATCGTCGGACCGATGTCCAGGTTCAGTGCCGTCACGAGGATCGAGCGCACGATCAGCGCGTCGAGCAGCAAGCCGACGGCCACGAGTACGCCGATCTCGGCCATGAACACAATGGACAACGTTGCGAGCACTGCGAATGTACCGGCCAGCACCAGGCCGGCCGAGGTGATCACATTTCCGGTCGAGGCCAGCGCGATCAGCGCCGCGCGGCGTGTTCCGTGGTGCGATGCTTCTTCGCGCACCCTGGACATCAGGAAGATGTTGTAGTCGACGCCGAGTGCGACGAGGAAGACGAAGCCGAGCAGCGGCAGTGAGGGATCGGCGCCGTTGAATCCGAACAACTCGAACAGCCACCGGCTCAGACCGAGCGCCGCGAAGAACGACAGCACGACCGTTGCCATCAGCAAGACGGGCGCCAGCACCGCGCGCAGCAGGAGCATCAAGATCAACATGATCATGACGAGCACCAACGGCACGATCACCTTGTTGTCTCGCACCTGGGCACGCTCGGTATCGAGCGTGACGGCCGTATTTCCACCGACCTTCGCTTCGGCACCGTCGATCGCATGCACCGCAGCACGGGTGCGGTCGACCGTGTCCTCCGCGGCCTTACTGTCGGGAGGATCGGCGAGTGTGCCTTCGATGTAGAACTGCCCGTCCTTCACCACCGGACTTTTGACGGGTCCGATGCGATCGACGCTCGTCAATGCGGACTGGACTGCCGCCACGTGGTCGGCAGAGCCGACGATGAAGAACGGGTTGCCGGCGCCGATGTCGAAGTGCCGACCGAGAATCTCCTCGCCGGCCACTGCGTCGGCATCGCCGACGAACGAGTCCCTGGTCGCGATTCCGTCCGCTGTGAAGCCGATCACTCCGGCTGCCGCCACGAGCAGTACCGCGACTGTGCCGATCCATACTGCCCGCGGCCGAGTCGCGACCGCGTTGCCGATGCGTTTCCAGATCCCGGTTTCGCTCGGTTCGATGGATCCAACCGCAGGGTGACGTGGCCAGAAGACCCCTCGACCAGCAATCACCAGCAGCGCGGGCAGCAATGTGATCATCACGGCGAACGAGACCACAACGCCGATAGCGCAAACCGGTCCCAGCCCTTTGGTCGAGTTCATGTCGGCGGCGAGGAAAGCGAGCATCCCCACCACGACCGTCGCCGCGCTTGCCATGATCGCTGGAGCGGCCCGCTGCAGCGCGATCGCCATCGCCTCATGGCGGTCCTCATGCCGTCGCAGTTCCTCGCGATAGCGCGCCACCAGCAGCAACGCATAGTCCGTGCCCGCGCCGAATACGAGCACCATCAGCGCAGACGCACCCATCGCGGTGACCGTCACGTCAGCCTTGGTCGCCAAGTACACGGCGCCTTGCGCGACCACCAAGCCGAATATCGCTGCGATGAGCGGCAACAACCACAGCACGGGACCGTAACTGATCAACAGGACAACGATGACGACAGCGGCCGCTGCCAAGACCAGGACACCGTCGATAGCACCGAACGCCCAGCCGTAGCCCGCCGCATACCCGACGGGGCCCGTGATGTGGAACGCAAGGCCGTCGGTCCGAGGAGGCAATTGCTCCTTGAGCTCGTCCACGATTTTCGCGATGTCCGGCCAGGCACCGCCGGCCGTGTGTATCGGAAGCAAGACCTGTAGCGCCTGTCCATCCTTCGATGGCACCGGCCCGACAACCTTTTCCGCGATGACGTGCTCGCTCTTCCCGAGCGCTGCGACGTCGGCCTCGGCTGCCGACACGTCGGCGGGTGTGATGCCGCTCGGACGTTCGTAGACGAGGACGGCGGACGATTCGTCCGCATCGAGGAACTTTTGCGAGGCTTCGAAGGCGCGGGTTGATTCCGCGCTGCCGGGCAACCACTCGACCGCGTCGTTCGTCTGGGCGCCTTTCAACTCGGAAGCCAATCCGCCGATGGCGACCAGCGCGATGATCCATGCGATAACAACGACCCACTTGGACCTTCTGCCAGTGGGGATTTGCGCGAGTCGGCCAAGGGCACCGGTCGCGTCGAACGTCGAAAGACTCATCGATTCCTCCGTCGTGAACTACAGCGGATCGCGTCCGATCACCGACATCACAAAGCGTGACATACGCATTCGGTGCCTGTCACGCCGTCTGTCAGGACGCGGGCTCTCGCCTTTGATGGGAGTGCAGTGTCGGGTTACGGTGGTGGTCAGGCGGCGAAGGAAGAAGGGCCGAAGCGACCCTCCTTCCCGGCTAGCCGACCAGGTAACGCTGGATAGTTGGCGCGATGACGCCGAGGATCTCATCGGGCGCTGCCGAGGCAATCGGCTCCACCTGCACAATGTAGCGCAGCATGATCACGCCCATCACCTGCGACACTGCCGCGTTGAGGTGCAGCGGCGGCACCCCGAGCAGCTTCGCCGTTTCCTCGATGGTCTTGGGCGGATCCGCCATCTTCCCGACCGCCTGCGCAAACACCGTAGAGGACATGAACTCTCGCATCTGCGTCGCACCCGCGTCGCTGGTGAACGCGGCTCGATACCGCTCGAGGAGCGCCGGCCGCACCTGGGGATCGTCCCAGAACTGCAGGAAGGTACGGATGAGGTTCTCGCCCAACTGCTTTCGTTCCCCGTTGTCCGACCCGACCGCGGCCGCGGCCAGCGCCTCCCCGTATGCGGTCAGGGCGTCCGGCCCTTCCCTATCGGCTCCTGTGGACATTTTCCCTCCATCTATCAGCCCCGCCCGAGCAGGGACTCGGTAATTCAAAGGTCATCATGATGATCGAAAAGTAACTGTGCCGACTTGCGCTATGCGCTGTCCTCGATAGCGTCGAACACTTCCAATTTCCGCCACGTCGGATGCGGCTCCTGAAAATACCAGCCGAGTTTGTAATTCTCGCCACTGGATGAGACTACGCCACCGTAAACAATGATCCGCTTGCCGGCGTACGAGTACGGCGCATCCTTCAGAAATCGGCTGACCACCGGCCCGGCCGGTGTCGGAAGTGGTATCGGCTCCGGAGTTACGGCCGAAAAGCATATCCGCTGGACCTCCGGAGTATCCCAGCTGAAGGTCGGATATATCGAGAAGGATTTTTGGACGAACTCCATCATTTGCTCACTCGGTTCCGGAAGCCCGAGTTCACGAAGCATCGATGAGACCGTCTCCGGCTGCAGAATGCCGTCGGGCAGCCCGCCGAAGTACACATTGATCGTCCTGGCCCGGTAGTCGATCGCGAGCATCGAGACGTTCTCATCCAGGCCGTAGCCCGCGAGAACCTCGGCATTCGCGGCCAAACCGGGTGGGATGGACGGCAGGCCGGACAGCGTGGCAAGTGCCTGCCAATTATCCAGCGGAAACCCGACATAGGATTTCCGGAAACCGCGAATTACTCCACAGTCGACACCGTAAGCGGTGATTGCACATCGATCTCGGATTTCCGAGAGCAGCGTCGCGGCGGGATGGCCGGTCTCCGCAATGAATCCGTTCAACACCGCAAGGTCGTATGGATCGACATCGCTCGGGGGCACGCTGAAGGTAATTTCGATCTCACCGCTGCGTGGCTCGTCTGCGTCAATGCCGAGGACGACCATGGATTCCGCGAGTACGTCTCGGTACGCGGCAAGAACCGGCGAAACCTTGTCGGATGAGCAGGCCACACCCAGTGACCGAGCCGTTTCCTCGACGACCGACAAGATCTCAGCCGCTCTGTCGGTATCAGGCATTTTGCCTCCAAGGGTTTGAATTGTAACTACCGGGCGAAAACCAACGTTGCGGGCGATGGTGTCGGGTGGAATGCAACGTCGTCGAAGCCGGCCTTGCCGAGCCAAGTGTGGTAATCGGCCCGCCGCCAGGTCCCGCCTTGCCGGCTCTTGAGCAGCATTTCCGCGCCGAACATCAGGGCGAAGGGCGGGCCGCTGCGGTCGTCATCAACGACGAAGTCGCAGATGACCAATGTGCCACCGGGTTTGAGTGCCGCCCTGAGCTTCGCGAAGATCGCGACGTTCTCCTCCGGTCCTTCCTGGTGCGCGATGTGGGAGTACACCGCGACGTCGTACATGTCGGCGCCGAAGTCGGTGGTATGGAAGTCACCGTCGATGCAGGTGAACCGGTCTGCCACGCCTCGCTCGGCGAGCAGTCGGCCGGCGATTGCGTTCACCGGTGCCCAGTCGAGTTGAGTCGAGCGCGCCGCAGGGTTGCGCTCGAGCCAAATCGCCGAGTAGATGCCCGAACCGCCGCCCACGTCGAGGATGGAGATCTCGCCGGCAGTTGCCAGCTGCAACAGGTCGGCGGCGACCGTTACCACCGGCACAGACTGCGCGGCGATGGCCGGGACAACCTCCGCCCAGTGCGGATTGTCGGCCACCTCCACCACCGGATTCGCCATCGGCCCTCCCGCGCGCACGACGTCGGGCAGAGTCGCCAAGGTGCCCATCTGGGTCAGCTTGAGTGTGGCGAATCTGCTCAAGCAGGCGGGTGTGCCGTCGACCAGGAACGTGGCCGCTTCTGCGGTGTTGCGGTAGCGGCCGTCGTGTAGCTCGACCAGGCCGAGGCTGACCAGCCCGTCGAGGAGGGTTCGCGCCCCCCGCTGGGAGATCCCTGCGCGGACGGCGAGCTCGTCGGCAGTGTCCGCACCGTCTTCGAGGTGGGTGAACAGCGAGTGGCTCGCCGAAGCACCGACGATGCCGGTGGCCCAGTAGCCGTTGATCAGCTGCATGATCCGATCCGGAGTCGGAAGGATCTCGGTCATGCCGCCCCCTCTCGTGTTCCGTATGAGCGTGCGTGGGTTCGGATCGCGGCTCGCAGCGCCCCCGCAACTCGTTCGACCTGGCCGTCGCTGAGCTCGGCGTGCATGGGGATGGCGAGGTTGCGTTGGAAGAGGTCGGCCGAGACCGGGCACGGCTGCTTCGGCTCGTACACCGGCTGCAGGTGGCACGCCCACGCACCGTGCCCGCAGCCGATGCCCTGAGCTCGCAGATCGGCCGCGACACCCGCACGGTCGACACGCGGATCCAACGTCACCAGGTAGGACTGCCATGCGTGGGTGCGGTCGGGCGGCACATGCGCAACGGTGAGGAGTTCGTCGTCGGCGAACAGTTCCGCATAGCTCGCTGCGACGGCGCGCCGACGATCCAGCAGCTCGCCCATTCGCGTGAGCTGTACCTGCAGGATCGCTGCGGCGATGTCGGACAGCTTGTAGTTGTAGCCGACCTCGGTGAATTCCGGGATCGGCAAGCCAACGACCTGCGCATCCGCGAAGATGCTTCCGATACCGAATGACGACCGCAGCCGCACGTCGTCGGCGAGCGCCGGATCGGCCGTGAGCAGGGCCCCGCCCTCGCCGCTGGTGATTCCCTTGCGCCCGTGGAAGGACAGGCAGGACACCGGTGCCAGGGCACCAGCCGGTGTCCCCTGGTAGGTCGCACCTACGGCACATGCGGCGTCCTCGATCAGAAACAGATCACAGCGGTCCGCGATCGACCTCAGCTCCGAGTAGTCGGCGGGGAGACCGACCGTGTCCACCGCGATCACACCCACCGTTCGTGGACCGACGAGATCCGCTACCGCCTGTGGGTCGACGGTGCCGGTATCGGAACGCACGTCGGCGAAGACCGGGACCGCGTCGACGTAGCGCACCGCGTGGGCTGGAGCCGGGAACGTGTAATCGGCAACAATCACCTCGTCACCCGGTTCGACACCGAGCGCAAGCAAGGCGAGGTGTAGTGCCGCGCCGCAGCTGCTCAATGCGACCGCGCCACCGACTCCGTAGCGTTCGACCAGCTCGACCTCGAGCGCTTTCCCCCGCGGACCCTGTCCGGCCGGCCAGCCCGAGGCGAAGACCTCGGCGACGGCAGCCAATTCCCGCTCACCCAGACTTGCGCGCACCAGGGGAATGGAGCCCATCGTGATTCACCTCCCGCTGCTCGGTGGTTCGAAACGCAGCGGCGTGATCTGGTCGATGCCGCAGCGGTCACGCAGCCGCTGAATGGCGTCGACATCCACCGACCGGCCGGACTCGAAGATCGCGGCAATCTCCTCGAAATAGACTTCGTGATCGGGGGATGGGTAGCTTTGAAACAACATTCGAACCGGCTTGTCGGTGGCATTCCTGAACGCGTGCGGACATCCGGCCGGAACGAACATGCAGCTACCGGGACCCCCGCGGACGACTCGATCGCCATCCGGCGATTCCCAGTCGTGCCAACCGTCCGGCGTACGCTGATTCGGCTCGAACGCCAGCAGGTCCAGCTCTCCTTCCAAGACGTAGAAGAACTCCTGCGAGTTGCGATGGGAATGCGCCCCGACGTCGAAGCCGGGCGGAACCACCACCTCGAAGCTCGATACGACGGACCCGTTCGCCCCGGTGACCTTGAAGGTGATTTCCTGCTTGTCTGTGATCAGCTTTCGACCCGCGCCGGGCCGGACAACAACACCGCTCATGTCATTCCTTTCCCATGTCAGTTGAATCTCGCTGTAGGCGTGGCGCCGACGCGCCCCGTTGTCATCGATTCATGCCGCTCGGCGCGTCGACGGTCCATCGACCTACCGACATCTCCGAGGTGATGCCGGGACCGAAACCCGCGATAACACCCTTGGCACCGGGCATCGGCGAGTCTTCCTCGAACAGCCGGCGCAGCGCGTCGAGTACGACCGCGCTGGCGATGTTCCCGTACTCGGTCAGAGTCGCCCAGCTATGCCGGAACATCGTGCGTTCGACATCGAGGTGCGTGCTGAGGTCGTCGAGGATCCGCGGACCGCCTGCGTGAATGATGTAGTAGTCGAGCTTGCCGATGTCCCAGCCATGGTCGGCGACGAGCTCACGCAGTACCGGCGCCAATGGCTCCATCGTCCCGGGCACCCGGCGATCCAGCTGGAAGTGGAAGCCGGTCGCACGAACGGCGTAGGAGATCCAATCCTCCGTGTGCGGAATCAGATACGAGGCATTGCGCTCCAGCGCTACGCCGGTACCGCCGTTTCCCCGAACTACGGCAGCCGCGACCGCGTCACCGAACAGTCCGTCGGACAGCAGCGAACCGACATCGTCGTCGTCGGGTTGGTAACACAGCGAGCAGAGCTCGCACGCCACGATCAGAACATTGCTCCCTGGGTGGGCCACGCAGAAGTCGTGGGCGCGATTGATCGCCGCGGCACCTGCCGCGCAACCCAGCTGCGCGATGGGTATCTGGCGGGTGTCCGACCGAAGCCCCATAGTGTTGATCAGCCATGCGGTCAGCGATGGCATGAGAAATCCGGTACAGGACACGTAGATGATCGCGTTGATTTCCCGTTCCACGACACCCGCGTTCGCCAGGGCTTTTTCGATGACCTCAGGGCATCGCTTCTTGGATTCGCGCTCGTAGATCCTGTTGCGTTCCTCGAACCCAGGGTGGCGCAGGGTGCTGTCGATATCCTGCACGATGTGCCGCTTCCGCACGCCCGTGTTCTGGATCAATTTGAGTGCCAAAGGAAGATTAGGATTTCCGGCATACATTCTTTCCGCAAATTCCAGAGTATCTTCCATGCTCAGGACGTTTTCCGGCACACTCACCGACGGTTTGCACAGCGTGGACATGTCTGGAATCTACTTTCTCGACCGGGTTCAAGTTTTCCGAATGGAATCTTCGATACGAAAATGCCGCCGCCCTGCGCCTCCGGAATAGGGACAGGGCAAGGCAATGGCTATTCGAGAATTGCATTGCGCCCGAACGATCGGGAATCCGCACACTGCCGCGGAAGGCATGTCGATCAATGCTTTCGCACATGGATCAGATGTGCGATCTCATCGATATCGTATTCGGCTCTGTCGCGCAATCCATATCGAGTCAGCCGTCCTCGCTTGGCCCATTGGCGGATCGTTGCTTCCTGAATTCCGAAGGCTTCTGCGGCGACCTTCGTCGGCAAAGTTCGCCGTTTCGACTCTTCCGCCGAGGGGTCGCTGATCAGGCGTTCATCGGACAACCATTCATAAACCGTCCAACGGTGTCCCAGCTTGCATCTGACGACAGCGCATTTGTTGATGCCGTCCAACTCTACGGTGACCGGCGCAACGCATCGAGGATCGCGACACTTTCCGCTCGCCGCTGCCGAGCCGTGTTCTCGCTCCACGAATCGCAAGACGTCGCGGAAGAGATCGCCGATCTCGACGACAAAATCCGCGGCACTCGGATGGGCTGCCAGCCAGCCGATCCGGCCGACGAGGAACTTCGCTGTCGACGCTGTGTCGCGACGGGGAGGCGAGATCGTGGGGCATTCACTCAGGACGAGATCCACCCATGACTCCAGGATCGAGCTGATCCAGACCCGCAAGGCGATTGCGCCTGACGGAAGCGGCAGTGTGCGTTGATCACGCCGACGTCCGTCGCCTGCATCCCAATACCCCCATTGGAACGGACCGACACATTGCGCGGCCAACCATGGGAGCGCGGCGAGCCGTTGTTCTGTAGCAGTGATGCAGTCTCGGCACAACCGGAGCGCGATCCCCGCACCGACTGAAGGCGAGCCGGTATTTTGGCGGTCGACCTCGCATATCACCGTGCGTTCCGAAGCTGCCGGCATGACATTTCTGGTCGGTATTTCTTCCATTTACTGGACCTCGTGAATATCGTTCTCGACTCAACCGGCGGATACGGCATCTCGCCCTGCTCATCAGTCTCGGTGAAGTGCAAGTCATTGTCACCACGAAAGTGATGTCCACTCCAGAATTTTCGGGGTTCGTTTTTCTTCCACGTGCGGGGACGAGACTCGAACCTGTCCCGCAGACCAAGAACGCAACCGATAATGCTGAACTCGGTAGCGACACAGCACGGCGCTGCATTGCAATCGATGGAGGTCACAGCGAATACATCGAAGCTACTACATCCGAACCGCTGAGTTGGGCATGCTTCCGCCCCACAGACAGCGTGACAGAGCCATTGTTCGGCGTCAACTCGCAGCGTCGACTCAGCAAAAGGTCCGCGTAGATCGATTCGTTGCGTAGTCCGGATCGGTCCAGCGCGCGCGCCTCCGTCTGCAAACTGCATGTTTCCGGTTCATACGGGTGATGGAGCTGTCAATGGCGAGTCGGAGGGCGATCACGCGGTCGGAGGCGTGCGGTATCGGAACGGCACGAAGGCGGCGATTCTGAATTCGGTGTGCGCGGTGACCGGTTACCGATCGGTAATATGCGCGCGAGCCGGTGGACGATCCGGAGGTTGTCGCGGCGCCGGAGAAGTGCTGGACTGTAATGAACGCGCTGGCTGGTATGCGGCCGAGCGCGGGCATCGGCGCAGATCGCGCCGGTGCTACGCCAGTTCGGGGAGTTGTCGATCGACAACGGCACAGCGGCGATACTGATAGGGAGGTCGGCGGCCACGATCGACCGCCATTTGGCGAAGGCCAAGTCGCCGCCGGCGGTGAGGGCCGTTCATATACCAAGCCGGGACCGTTGCTGAAGTCGCGAATCCCGATGCGTACGTGGGCTGATTATGTGGACCGGGAACCGGGCGGTGCGCAGCAAGGCCCAAATGCATGGTTCGCCGCAACTACCGATGCGCGGTACTGCCAGGAAAATGATTCGAAGTGGTGCTCATACCCACAAACATTCAGCGATCCGTCCATTTCAGGACGCGACAGCATCGCCGGTGGGAGCGTCAGCAGTCTCGCCGGCCAGCCGCAGTCGGGCGCGGTCCGCGAGTGCGGACCAGAAGTGGGCCTGCCACTGGGCAAGCTGGACGATGGCAGCCGTGCGGTGCTGGGGAACGGCGCTCATGAGAGCCTCGCACTGTGCGGCGGCCGCGACGGACATGGTGAGCAGACGAATGACGGTCCGCCCGCTTTCGCTCAACCGCATCGCGGGATCGCTCCGCAACCGCTGAAGAACCTCCGAAACAGCGAGCCCGGCAACCGGATTCGACTTCTGCGCCGCCGACGGGTGTCGCGCATCCGTTGACGCCGTCGCACGGTCGCGCTCGGTGACATCTTGATGCACGCCTTCGACAGGCGATTGCTGACCAACGAGGAGGGGACTCTCGCCGCGCCCGAGTCGCAGGCGGACGTCTCGAGCGGTGCCGATCGACAGCCCTGATTGCCGCGCGATCTCCGACAGCGAAGCAGCCGGGTCACGGCGGATCGCTTCTGCGGCCAGGCGGCGGCCCGTGGCCGTGGACGCTGGGCGGACTTTGCCGTCTCGCCCCAGCCGTTCGTACAACTGGCCATCTTTTCCAGTTGCACGGCGCCGAATCGTGCCGACGGTGTTGTGCGACAGTCCGCTGGCGCGTGCGATCAGCCGATCCGACCACTGCGGATGTTTCTCGACCAGTCGCTCGGCCGCTGCCTTGCGCTCCTTCAGTGTCAGCGGCATTCCGTGCCCGACGTTCGCCCGCACCGACAGTGCGAACAGATCGTCATGGTTGCCGTTGTAGAGCCGCGCCGCCAATGTCTCCTCGCCACGACGAATCGCCGCTTGCAGGCGGTACATGCCATCGATCACGCGCATCGTCGGTCGGTGAACGAGAATCGGCGGCAGTTCGCCCTCGGCCTCGGCGATCGCGGCGACATACGCTTGGTCCTGGTCACCCAACCGCGGCGTATCGGCAGGACGCAACTGTGATACAGGCAGCGACTCGATCGGAAGCCGACCGATGAGTTCATCCCACCCGTCGACCACGGCCTTGATGCCGAATCCGGCTAAACCGTCGATCACGTTGTCCATCCCCACCCCCAGGGCCGGTGAAAATCAGGTACAGACAGCCTAAACCCCAGGGGTTTAGGCTGCTGGAAAATTATAGTCGAGGGTGCGATCCGTGACATTGACGGACAACGAAGGGTTTCCGGCTGGAACTCGTCAAACTGATGAACAACAAGCCCCCGAATTATCCGGGCGACCAGTTTGCGCGGATCGTCGATGAGGAGCGCGAAAAGGCCGTTTCGGCCGGGCCTCCCGCCCTTGCAGTCGCGCAGGCAGTTCTCGACCATCCCGCGCAGCGCGTCCGACGACAGCCGCTTCGGCTTCGTGGTTCCGACTCGACCTCCGAGTCGCGTGACCCTTACGCCCACGAGTGAGCAGCCTGATGGAATTGCCATGCGTCGGCGATGATGTCGGCAAGGTCGGGCCGTTGCGGTTTCCAGCCGAGTTCGCGTTGCGCTTTCTCGCTGGAGGCGATACACACCGCCGGGTCGCCGGGTCGGCGTCCCTCGATGTGTACGGGGAAGTCGACTCCGGTGACTTCGCGGACTGTGTCGAGGACTTGCTGGCTCGAGTGCCCTTGGCCGTTGCCGAGATTGAAGATGTCGTGGCGTCCCGGCTCAACGAACTCGAGAGCGAGTAGGTGGGCAGCCGCGAGGTCGGCGACATGGATGTAGTCGCGGATGCATGTGCCATCTCGGGTTTCGTAGTCGGTGCCGAATAGCGTGAAGGTGTCACGCTGGCCATCGGCGGCTTGCAGCAGGATCGGTATCAGATGCGATTCCGGCTCGTGCCGTTCACCCAGGTGGACCCCGCCCGCGGTGAGGACCGCTCCGGCTGCGTTGAAGTAGCGCAGCGTTGCCGCGCCGAGCGTGTCAACAGCAACTGGATCTTGACGGACACACCGGACGCGGAGCGGAGGTTGGCGACCCCCGTGTCCGAGACATTGCTCAGCGACGGCGCCCGTTCCAGCCGACCGTACTTCCGCGTGACCAGGGCGTTGTGAACCGCGCCGCTCGAACGGTCGAGCGCCTTGCCGATTTGGTGCGGGGCGAACTCCTCGCCCGGGTGATCGCGCAGGAAATCCTCGACCTGCCCCCGCAACGCACCAGCGGGCAACCGCACCACCGACTCCAGCTCGGCCGCTGCCGCGTCATCGGCCGGGACCGGGGCCGGATCGGTCGGATCGCCGCCCGTGCGGGCAGCAGCCGCCGCCTCCGGCGCGGTATCCGGCACGGGGTCGGCGTGTGCCTCCTCCTCGGCGGGATCGGCCGGTTCCGGCCCGGCCGGGTCGATCGAAACCGGTTCCGGCGCGGCGGGTTCGGCCGGGTCCGGTTCCTGGGTGGCCGGTTCGGTCGCGACCTGTTCCGGCGCGGCCGATCCGGCGGTGGTCCAGGTTTTGGCGGCCCGGGGCGATGCGGGGTCGGTGTCCGACCGCACGGCCCCAGCGGATTCCCAATTCGACAGCAAGCGCCGGGCGGTCGACAGCCCGATCCCCGCCGCATCCGCCAACACGGCGGTGGTGCCACCGGGGTGGGTGCCCAGTGCCGCCCACAATGCCCGGTCTGTGTCGGTGCGCAGCACGGGCACACCCGCCGCCCCCGAACCGCTGTCCGGGGCAGCAGGGGCGGCATCCGGGGCGGGCGCGGCCGGTGCCGGGGGCGCGGCGGTGGTGTTCTTCCTTTTGGACATGACAGGTCCCTCCAACAATGGTTCGGGTGAATTCGGGTGATGTCCCGGCCGGGACGGAAACCACACCGATCGGGGCGAATTCCCCGGGGGGTCGGTGTCGTTCCCGGTTCCATGGACGCTCGATACCAGGGCCGATGTCAAGCGGAACGTGGAAAGAAACTCCGGTCCCGAATTTCTCTCGTCCATTTCCGGAATGCGAACGGCACGAGTGGAATTCGGCTCGCGGGCAATTGTTGCGGCGAGGCGAGCCGGGCTCACACCGGCGGCCTCGCCGCAGGTTCCCGAGTCCGCGCGAGGCAAACCCGTACTCGCCGGCGACCCGCGAGCTCGCCACAGCGGTGTCGGGATTCGCCGACCGCGCCGACTGGCTGTGCCGGTGAAATTCGACGTCGATCATCGGCCAACTCTGACGTCGCGCAGCGAGGTCGAGATCGGTTGACATCGGCAAAAACTGACGCCACCGGTTGGCGTGTCCCCCTGCGTCGGCGTCGACGACCGAACGCACTCTTCTGCCGTTGCAATACAGGGCGCAGCGACAGGACTCAGGCAAGCAGATCGCAAAGGCCATCATCGGATGCTGATCCGCCGGCGTAGCGAAGTGTCGGACATTCAGCAAGACCGCCGTCATCGTCATCACCGCGAAGTCCGCCGGGCGCAAGGTCTTCGGCCTCGCCACCGCAGACGTCCGTCTCGCTTGACCTCCTGCGCGTCAGTCCCGCAGCCAGTGCAGCTCGTGCGCCAGGGTTTTGGCGACGGCACGGATGCGGCGGTGTAGCGGCGACTGCTCGCGTGGGAGGACCAGGTGGAGCGTCAGGCTGGGCGCGCCCCGCAGCGGGCGCCAGGTGAGACCGGCCGGTTGTGCCGTGACCGCGGCTTCTCCGGCCGGAGCGAGGGTGACCCCGTCGCGTAGGTCGCGCTGAGACATGTCGAAAGAGACTGCGGGCGTGTGGAATCGGGGGGGTGGTCGGATGCCTCGGAACAGTGCGGACAGCTGATCGTGGATCACGGGGTTGGCCGCACGGCCCGGGAGTCGCAGCGGGTACGCGGCCGCGTCGGCTATCTCGATCTCCTGATGTTCGGCCAGCGGATGGTGCTGCGCCAGCTGGACCCCGACGCGCTGACGCCGCAGCAGGTACCGGCGCACGCCACGGCCCGGCTGTTCACCGCGGGTGATCCCGGCATCGATGCGGCCGTCGGCGACCGCGGGGGAGATCTCCGGTGTCGCCATCGGGACCGCGCCGACCTCGAGTCCTTGGCTGCTGCGAATGAGCCTGTCCACCAGGGCCGGTGCGGTCTCAGCTCCGGTGCTGAGGCTGTATCCGATGCGCAGCGTGCCCAGTTCACCGGCCGCCGCGCTCCGGGCGGTGCCCCATGCCCGGTCCAGAGCCGCCAGCGCGGGCGGCGCGGACTCCGCCAAAGCCGCACCGGCCGTGGTCAATTCGACGCTACGCGTGTTGCGGACCAGCAGGGCCGTACCGAGTTCCGCCTCCAATCGGCGCATCCGGGCGCTGAGTGCGGGCTGTGCGATACCGATCCGTGCGGCCGCGCGGGTGAAGTTCAACTCCTGCGCCAGCACCAGGAAGTACCGCAGGCTCACTGTATCCGGCGCCACGCGCCCTCCCTGCCAATTGATAACGATCCGTTCTGAGTCTATCGCGTATCGGTCTTTCCCTCGACCGCACATCAAGCCCTAACCTGCGCATATGACGATTCAACTGACCGCAGTACCGGTCGCCGGAATCGATCGATCTGAGTGTCAATTCGAAGTCGGACGTGTCCGGCCGAACACAGGAGGTTTCCATGGCTAAGGGCTACTGGGTCAGTGTCTACCCCGCCATTTCCGCCCCTGAGAGGCTGACTACCTACGACAAGCTGGCCGGTCCGGCTATCCAGGCTGGAGGCGGGCGCCTCCTGTCCCATGTCGGTAGTCGAGTCGTCGCCCACGAGGCCGGAATCACGCAACGCGTCATTCTGATCGAGTTCGACAGCTTTGAACAGGCCGTCGCGGCATACGAGAGCGAGGCATACCAGAAGGCGCTGGTGGCCCTCCCCGACGGCGTCGAGCGCGACTTCCGCATCATCGAAGGCATCGACTGACCGGCGGGCCCAACCATTGCTGAGCATCCGTCACCTGATACGGCCACGGTGCTGAACGACGACTCACGAGACGAGTTTGAAGCGATGCCCCGCGCCCCAGCTCGTCGTCGACGTCCTCGACGGCCTGATCCCTGTCGGGCGGATCGCAGAGGCTCGGGGCAAGATTCAGGGATGGGGGCGTATCGCCCGTCCCCTGGGTCTGGTCGTCCCGCGATTAGCGCGGCCGCCGGGGCGGGACCACGTTCTGTCGAACGCACTGTGTTGCCGCGATCCGCGCGATCCTGAGGGCAGGGCGCCAGCTGCCGAACACACTCAACCGCCGCCCACAGCGCTGAGCGAAGCGGCCACGTCGTGGTAGTCGGCGGGCCAGACCGGTTGCGGCTCAGAACATCCGGTGGTGCCGATCAGCGGATCTCGACCACCACTTTGCCCAGGGCGCGTCCCGCACCGACGTGGGCCAGCGCGTTCGCGGTCTCGTCGAGGGGGAAACTGCGGTCGATGTGGATACCGATCCGTCCCGCGACACACGACTCCGCGAGGGGTGTGAAGTGCGCGGGCCCTTCCTTCACCGCGAGGACTCCGAGCCCGCGGCCGGTCACCATCCCGGCGACCACTCCGACCGTTGCCAACCGCAGCAACGCGCGCGTGGTGCCGCCGACGCAGCGGTACCGGCCGCCACGCGCGACCGACCTGCGATAAGCGAAGACCGACCGGTGGGCGACGAGGTCGAGTACCCGGTCGTACGGTCCGGTTCGGGTGAAGTCCTCAGCGCGGTAGTCGATGACCTCGTCGGCGCCGAGCGTGCGCATGAACGCCAGTTTGGCGGCGTTGTCCACCCCGGTCACATGCGCCCCGGCACTCTTGGCCAACTGGATCGCAAACGCTCCGGACCCGCCGCCCGCTCCGTTGATCAACACCGACATACCGGCTGCGATGCCGGCCGTGCCCTGCAGTGCTATCGCCCCCGCCTGTGGCAGCGTCGACGCCTCGGCGAAGCTCAGCGACACCGGTTTGTGAGCCAGCGCCGATTCAGGAACCACCGCATATTCCGCGAACCCGCCCTTGAGCATGAGATTGTCGCCGTAGACCTCGTCACCCGGTGCAAACCGTGTGACCTCGGAGCCGACGACTTCGACCCGTCCGGCGATATCGGATCCGAGAACCGGGCGTCTGGGTGCCCGGAGCCCGCCGATGCGCGAATACAGCGGCGTCCCCCGCAGTGTCTCCCAGTCGGAGAGGTTGATCGACGTCGCGTGCACCTGGACGAGCACCTGCTTCGGCCCTGGGGAAGGCGCTGGGACCTCCACGACCGACAGCACCTCGGGGCCGCCGTAGCGGTCGTACACGACGGCCCTCATGCGATTCCAGCACCGAGGATCGAGCGACAGCCTGACACACGACAAACTCTAGTCGGCGGGCCGCCCCGCGACCGGCGAACTGTACGTCGGCATTCGGCGCGACTCGCCGAACCCTCTCCCGTAAACCAGCAACGTCCAGTACTACCGCATAGTGCGCGGTGCCAGAGAGGTACGACAGCTTCACTGGTCGCCTCTTGCGCGAGCCTGATTTGACCACGTGCGCCGAGTTTGTGTCGATGCCGCAGTGCCCACAGTGATCATCTTGTTGGGTCTATGAGTTTGCCGTGCCAGCAGGTCCTTCGTAGGTTCGGATGGACTGAGCCCCGCTCGTGGTGGGAGCGAAGGATCCAATGACCAGGACCCCCGCTTAACCGAGACCAGACGGCAGCGGGTGCGTGCTCTATCGCTCGTGCCTGCCGACAGCGCCGAGATCGCCGCGCGGTAGCGTCGTCGGTTCCCTAAGACGTTCCCGTCTCGATGTACGTCGCCGTGGGCGCATCGAGACGGGAACGGGAACCGCCCCCTAAACCGGCGCGCCGCGCATCGTCAGATCAAATAGGAATCTACGATGACCAGGTGTTTCCAGTCGCCCGTGTTTCGCATGTCCTGTCGGGGACAGCGGCCCGGGCCCGACGGTAGCCACAGCGGGTACACAACCGCCCAGGTGGCACTAGGCCGAACAGAAGCCAGAACCAAAACGGGGGGCCAGACACAAAAAACAGGTCAGGCCCGGTCTTAGACCGGGCCTGACCTGCTATTTCTGTGGAGCTAAGGGGACTCGAACCCCTGACCCCCACACTGCCAGTGTGGTGCGCTACCAGCTGCGCCATAGCCCCTGGTGGGTCGCGCTCCGGGCTTCCCCGCCGCGCTTTAGTGAAGTTACACCACCGGTGTGTCGGCGACCAAATCGCCTCGATTCGGGGCGACAGGGGTGAACCAACGATGTATAGTCGAACACGTGTTCGATCATGGGTGGGGAACGGGATGGCATCTCGAGGTGCGGTCTTGGACAGGGGGTGAGACCGGACTGTCGAGTGCGCGGGCCGGGTGTCGGCAGGTGGAGCCGACGCCCGGCCCCTTGACCAACTGAAAACTCGGTGGGCGATCTCGGGGGCTGGGATGTCGGATCGCGCTGTCGAGTGGGCCGGGTCGTCGATTTGGTGGAGTCGGCGTCCCGGCCCTTCCGTTGGTCGATCAGCTGTCCGCGCCTGAGGCGGTGGATCCAGTGATCACCGGGCGAGTGAGATCACCCAGTTCTCGTCGTTGGCGTCGACCTTGGTCGGACCGTCGAAGACCGCTGGTGTGGCCGCGGAGCCGCCGAGCGCCTCGCCGAGTGCGGCGGTCTGTGCCATGGCGGTGGTGCGTGCGAAGTCGACCTTGGCACCGGTCGTGATGCACTGCAGCACCGGTTCGGGAGCACCGGCCTCCCGGGCGATGGCGGCGAGTGCTTCATTGTTCAGGTCGCTGCCGCCCTCGCCGGGGCGCTTCGTGGTGAACGATTCGGTGTGGAACTTCGAGTAGATCGGTCCGGAACCGGCTTCGGCCACACACTGATTCGCGGCGACGGCGCGGGTGGAGTAGTCCTTGCTCTGGGAGCGGGAGTCGAGGAAGTTCACCAGGCGGTAGCGCACCGCGAGCGAGCCCTCATCGATCTTCTGGGCGATTTCCTGGCCGTGAATGCGCTCCAGGTTGCCGCATCCGGGGCACAGCGGGTCCTCGAAGATGTCGATGGTCTTCCTAGCCTCCGGGCGGCCCAGCAGGATCGAGCCGTTCTGCTCGAGCACCGAGTGCACCGCCAGATCCCGCACCGGACCGTAGCCGTCGTTGCGGACAGTCGCTTCATCCCGCCCCCAGCGGATTGCCGCGATCACGATCAAGACGATCAACGCGAGGGCAACCGCACCCAACGCGTAGGTGGTCGTACTGGACATCGGCCGCGGCGTGTAGTTCGAACGAGATTCGCTCACATTGACACTTTGCCCCACCGAACCTCTCCAGCCACCGCCGGGCGGTACATCCGCAAACGGCGGCAGGTAGAACCACCTTGCCCCATACCCTGATTTGCCAGCAGATATGGAGGCACACGCTGCAGTTCACCGCCACTTGCGACGTCCACTACTCGTTTGGCCACACAGCGCTACAAAATAGGCTGATCTCTCATCGCCCTGATGCCATGATGACCTGATTCATGAAGACGATCTGCGCTGAGAGGACCCCGCATGATCGCGGACCTCCGCATCCGTTTCGCTGTCGACGACGAGATGCTCTCCCAGCTCCACGCCGACGCATTCGGCGGTGCCCATGTGCTGAGCCCTTGGAAAGCGCGTCTGGAACGGCACAGCAGATCGTGGGTCGGCGCATTCGCCGGCGATCGGCTTGTCGGGTTCGTGCACGCAGTCTGGGATGGAGGTCGGCATGCGTTCCTGCTCGACACCATGGTCGCCCGGGAGCTCCAGCATCAGCGCATCGGAACCAGCCTGGTCGCGGCTCTCATCAGTGACCTACATGAACTCGGTACCGAATGGCTCCACGTCGACTACGAACCGCACCTCGACAGTTTCTATCGCGATACATGCGGGTTCCGAACCACCGACGCCGGCTTACTACGACTGAACTGACCTCGAACAAGGCCGCGACGAATGCCGCTGCCGCTCGATGTCGTCCTTCTCGGCCTCCCGTGGGCGCGGCGACAATCACGAGATTCGTTCACCGATTGCGGCCGCTTCGGGGGACGGAACGTCGCCGTTTGCGGCGGGAGATCGCACGGCGCGCAGTGGCGGGTGACACTTCCGATTCGGCAACCACTGTGCCCGGTCCGGCCACCGCTGCTCGGAAATCGGCCCCTACTGCTGGACGGTCGCCTTGTTTACCTGCCAGCACGTCCTGTCCACCGCCGACCGTCGCGGGCTCATCCCGCAGCGCTCCGGGATCAACCGTCGCTGTTCAAGGATCACACGCCGAATCTCCCGACGAACTGCAAGCCGCCATCCCGGACCCCGCCGCTACCGGCTTGTCGGCCACCGAAACGCCGGACGGGCCGCTCACCGCCTCGCCGACAGCGGTGGCCTGAAGTTCACCGCCGAGCCGATCCGCGGGGCTTTCCGCGTGCACGGGACGGCGGCGCAGCGGCTCGGGGACGACGGACCAGACGATCGCGGCGAGGGCGAGCAGGGCGCCGGTCACGCCGAGGGCGAGCTCGTAGGACACCTGCTGCGCCAGGGCGCCGACGGCAACTGGGCCTACGACGGTGCCGAAGTCGGCGGCCATCTGGAAACCGGCCAGGACGGGTCCGCCGCGCGCTTTGGGGCCGATGATGTCGGCCACCGCTGCCTGCTGGGTCGGGGTGAACATGCCGGAACCAAGCCCGGCGAGGAACGAGGTGGCCAGCAGCCACGGCAGGCTCGTCGCGATGCCGAGTCCCGCGGTGCCCGCTGCGCACACCAGCGAGCCGACGATCACGAATGGCTTCCGCCCCCACCGATCGGACAGCCTTCCGGAGGCGAACAGCACCGCGACGTTGCCCGCCGCGAACACCGTCAGCGCGACGCCCGCCATCCCTGGCGCTTGGTGCAGCACTTCCACGACGAGCAGCGGAACCAACGCCATCCGCACACCGAACACGGCCGCGCCATTGGCGAAGTTCGACAGCAGCACCGCCCGGTACTCGGGCCGCGCCCATCCCTCCCGGAACGACATCATCCGGACGCCGCCGACCGGTTCGGGTGCGGCCAATGCCGAATTCCGCAGGCTCAGGTGCACGACGACACTGACGACCAGCAGCGCGACCGCGTAGATCACGAACGGCCACCGCAGCCCGAGGCCGGACAACCCGCCGCCGACCAGCGGACCGCTCACCGAACCGACCAGGAAGCTGGTCGACCACAGCCCAGATACCCGGCCGCGCTGTTCGGGCGGCGACATCCGGATGACCAGCGCCAGCGACGACACCGTGAACATGGTCGACCCGATGCCGCCGAGCGAGCGCAACACCATGAGCTGCCAATAACTTTGGGCCAGCGCACTGGCACCGGTGGACAGTGCGACGATCAGCAGCCCACCGAGGTAGACCGACCGTTCCCCCAGTCGCTGCACCAGTCGTCCACTCACCGGCGCGAACAGCAACCGCATCAAGGCGAACGCGGAAACGATCGCCGAAGCGGCCGCCACGCCGACACCGAATCCCCGCGCGAACTGCGGCAGCACCGGGGCGACCAGACCGAAGCCGATGGCGATGACGAACGCGCCCCCGACCAGCACCCAGATCTCGGTGGGCAGGGGCTTGGAACTACTGGTCACCGGACAGCGCCCGCCCGACCAATTCCTCCGCGGCCGTCTGCACCTCGGCGAGGTGCTCGGGGCCGTGGAACGATTCCGCGTAGATCTTGTACTTGTCCTCGGTGCCGGAGGGGCGGGCGGCGAACCACGCGTTCTCGGTGGTCACCTTGAGGCCGCCCAGCGGCGCGCCGTTGCCGCGCGCCCTGGTGAGCACGGCGGTGACCGGTTCTCCGGCGATCTCCTTCGTGGTGATCATGTCCGGAGTCAACTTCGCGAGCAGCTGTTTCTGTTCCGCGGTGGCGGATGCGTCGATCCGCGCGTAGGCGGGACTGCCGTAGCGGCGTTCCAGTTCGACGTAGCGCGCCGAGGGGCTCTGCCCGGTGACCGCGGCGATCTCCCCCGCGAGCAGTGCCAGCAGGATGCCGTCCTTGTCGGTGGTCCACACGGTGCCGTCCATCCGCAGGAACGACGCGCCCGCGCTCTCCTCGCCGCCGAAAGCCAGGCTGCCGCTGAACAATCCGGGCACGAAGAACTTGAATCCGACCGGCACCTCGTGCACGTCCCGGCCGAGCACGGAGACCACCCGGTCGACCATGGACGAGGTCACCGCGGTCTTGCCGATCTTGGTCAGCGCGTCCCAGCCCATCCGGTTGGCGACCAGGTATTCGATGGCCACCGCCAGGAAGTGGTTCGGATTCATCAACCCGCCGTCGGGCGTGACGATGCCGTGCCGGTCGGCGTCGGCGTCGTTGCCGGTGGAGATGTCGTAGTCGTCCTTGATCGCGATCAGCGAAGCCATCGCATAGCGCGAGGACGGGTCCATCCGGATCTTGCCGTCGCTGTCGAGCGTCATGAACCGCCAGGTGGGATCCACGAACGGGTTGACCACCTCGAGCTCGAGGTCGAAGCGCTGACCGATCTCCTCCCAGTAGTCGACGCTGGCGCCGCCCATCGGGTCGGCGCCGAGCCGGATGCCCGCGCCGCGGATGGCGTCCAGGTTCAGCACGCTGGGCAGGTCGTCGACGTAGTGGCCGAGGTAGTCGTAGCGTTCCACGCCCGTTGCCAGCGCACGCCACAGTGCGGTGCGTTTGACCTCCGCCAGCCCGCCGAGCAGCAGTTCGTTGGCGCGGGCGGCGATGGCGTCGGTGGCCGTGTTGTCGGCCGGGCCGCCGTGCGGCGGGTTGTATTTGAAGCCGCCGTCGCGCGGCGGGTTGTGCGAGGGGGTGACCACGATGCCGTCAGCCTGGTGCTTGGCGCCGCCTCGATTGTGGCGCAACACAGCGTGACTCAGCGCCGGGGTGGGGGTGTAGCGATCGCGCGCGTCGATCACCGCGGTGACGCCGTTGCCTGCGAGCACCTCGAGCGCCGTGGTCCACGCGGGCTCGGACAGCGCGTGCGTGTCCCTGGCCAGGTAGACCGGCCCGGTGATGCCACGGGTGGCACGGTATTCGACGATCGCCTGGGTGATCGCGAGGATGTGCGCTTCGTTGAAGGCGCTGTCCAGGCTGGAGCCGCGATGCCCCGAGGTACCGAACGCCACACGCTGGGCCGGATCCAGCACATCGGGGACGCGGCTGTAGTACGCGGTCACCAGGTGCGCGATGTCCTCCAGATCGGTGGGACGTGCGGGACGCCCGGCTCGATCGTGGGCCATGCTCGGGTCTCCCTTCCGTATCGGCTGCGCCCGGCTCGTCATCAGAATCATGTCCACGACCGCCTGGTCACCGCCGGCCCCACGGCCACGTCGATCACCAGCCGGATCCTTTTGTAGCCGAACGTGCTGCACGTGGTCGGCGCGGTGCGGGCATCCGATCCCGCGGCGGCGAGCCGCCGCACGCCAGTCCTCGCGTCGCTGCGATCACCCAGCCGCGCCGAACCGACAATGGTAACGGTCGACGCCCCCTTCGGCACCGGCGCGTCGAAATCCGCTGGTACGCCGCACGGTACTGTCATCGCCCACCTCCCTGCCACAGTTCCACCGGTGCCATCGTGACGTTGACCGAGTCGAACAGTTCGGCGTTCTGCTCGACGAACGCGCGCAGGCGCTCCGGCTCGTCGACCAGCACCAGCATCAGCGGAAGATGGTCGGCCATATCGAGCATCCTGGTGGTGTGGACGTGCGCGGACGCGCCGTATCCCTCGATGCCGCGCCATACGCTGGCACCCGCCAGTCCGGCGTCCCTGGCCCGCCGCACGATCTCGTGGTACAGGGGCGTGTGCCGCCACTTGTCGTCCTCGTCCAGCAGCACGGTGAGCCGTGCCGCCGGCCGCCACTGTCCCGCTGGGGGAGAACCCGTTTGCGGACCACTCACTGCCTGACCCCCTTTCGTCGTGCCGTTCCCGTCATCGCCGAGCCGAACCAGGTAGCCGCCGTGCCTGTCCCCCGCCGGGCTTCGACGCCCCGGCTACGCCACCGCCACTCCCCGGCGGACGAGCGCGAGGAGTACCGCGCTCGATCCGAGGAGTCTACGAACCTCGCGGGTTGGGTGGAGAGGGTGGTACCGCCGCCGCGCACGCCGGTGCCGCGGAAGGGGACGTAGCAGTCTTTTAGCTACCCACGCCGCGGCGGCCGGAATCATCGAGATTCCTATTGCAAAGCATCCCACGACAATTACGGTCCGAGTCGGACGGGGGCGTCTCCCCGCCGCTGGGCGAGGCCGATGCAGACGAACGACCGCCGCCCCTGCGAGGAGATCGCGGGAGCGGCGGCCGCTGCTTCGGGCGCCGGATCGGCGCCGTGTTCGGTCAGTGAGCGAGGACCGGCTCACCCTCGGCGGGCACGGGTACCGTGCTCGGCATCAGCACCGCGGTGAGGATGCCACCCGCCACGAAGATCGCGGTGGCCCACCAGAAGCTGGTGGTGTAGCTCTCGATCGCGGACTGGGCGATGGTCAGCGGATCCGGCTTCCGGGCGGACAGGTAGTCGCTGGCCGCGGAGGCGGCGATGGTGCTGAGCAGCGCCGTGCCGATCGACCCGCCGACCTGCTGGCTGGTGTTGATCATGGCCGAGGCCACGCCCGCGTCCTCGTGCTGCACGCCCGAGGTCGCGCCCTGGAAGGCCGTCGCCATCGCGCCGCCGAGGCCGAGACCCAACAGGATCAGGGCGGGCAGGATGTGGGTGGCGTAGCCGGTGTCCAAACCGATCCGGGTCAACCAGAGCATGCCCGCCGCCGCGACCAGGAAGCCGCCGCTGACCACGATCTTCGGTCCGATCCTCGGCAGCAGCAGCGACGGGGTGGTTGTGGACGACGCGATCATCGCGGCGACCATCGGCAGGAACGCCACTCCGGTCATGATCGGCGAGTAGCCCAGCGTCAGCTGCATGTAGTAGGTGAGGAACAGGAAGATCGCGAACATCCCGATGCCCATGACGAAGACCGTCAGGTAGGAGGTGCCGCGCATCCGGTCTAGCACGATCCGCACCGGAAGCAGCGGATGCGCGACCCGGGTCTCCAGCCAGGCGAACACCGCGAGCAGTGCGGTGCCACCGATCAGGAAGGCGAGGGTGACGCCGTTGGTCCACCCGTCCGATTCCGCGTGCGAGAACCCGTAGACGATGCCGAACAGGCCCGCGGTGACCACGACGGTGCCGGGGATGTCGAGCTTGGGCCGCTCGGTGCTCGCGTGCTTGGCCAGCAGCAGCACCGCGCCGACCAACGCGACGGCGGCGAAGGCCAGGTTGACGAACATCACCCAGCGCCAGGACGCCCACTCGGTGAGAGCGCCGCCGAGCAGCAGGCCGATAGCGCCGCCGGTACCGGCGACCGCGCCGAAGATGCCGAATGCTTTGGCACGCTCGGAGGGTTCGGTGAAGGTCACGGTGAGCAGCGACAGGGCGGCGGGCGCCAGCAGCGCGCCGAAGACACCCTGACCGACACGAGCCGCGACGAGCATCTCGAAGCTGGTGGCCGCGCCGCCGACGGCGGAGGCGACCGCGAAACCGACCAGGCCGACGATGAAGGTGTTGCGCCTGCCGAACAGGTCGCTGAGACGTCCGCCGAGCAGCAGCAGGCTGCCGAATGCCAGCGCGTATCCGGTGACCACCCAGGAGCGGTCGCCGTCGCTGAAGCCGAGGTCCTGCTGCGCGGCTGGCAGCGCGATGTTCACCACGGTCGCATCGAGCACGACCATGAGCTGAGCGACGCCGAGGACGGCGAGTACCCACCAGCGCAGCGCGTGCGAGCCGCGCCTGCCGCTTCCCGTCTTCGCGGGGGCGGGTGCCCCACGATCGATCGCGGTAGTCATGTGTCCCCTTTGCCTCAATGATCCGGAGGCGATACCTCCGCTTACTGATAAACCTATCACGTTAACGGAGACAACGCCTCCACTTAATCCCGGATATTGATAGAATGGGTATGTGAATCACGCCACGGTCGCCTCTCCGCCCCGGCGCCTGCGGGCCGATGCCGCGCGCAATCAACAGCGGATCATCGCCGCAGCGCGCGAACTGTTCGCCGATCACGGGCTCGAGATCACCCTCGACGACGTGGCCGAGCGTGCTGGCGTCGGCGTCGGCACGGTCTACCGCCGCTTCGCGAACAAGAAGGAACTGATCGTCGAAGTCTTCGATCAGAACCTCAACGATTTCGCTGACGCCGCCGACGCCGCCTACCGACATCCGGATCCCTGGTTCGGACTGGTCGAGTTCTTCGAGTACGCCTGTCGGCACCTGGCCACCAATCGCGGGTTCAGCGAGGTGATGCTCGAACTCGAGGACGACGACACCGACCGTTTCGTCGTCGTGCGCGATCGAATCAAGCCCACCGTCACGGCCATCTGCGCCCGAGCACGCGACGCGGGAGTGCTGGCCGAGGGCATCGAGCCATCGGACTTCTTCGCGCTCGTGCACATGGTCGATGGCGTCGCCGAGTTCGCAAGGCCGGTCAATCCGGATGTGTGGCAGCGCTATATGGCCATCGCGCTCAATGGCGTACGCGCGGACGGCACGCCGCGCCAGCATCTCGTCGTCCCGCCGCTGACCGACGACGAAGTCGAACACGCCAAGCAGCACGCCTGCGGAAGCCGCAGGCGGTAGCGAAATCGCCGCATAAGTAGCGCGTGTCACGATTGCTGCCGTAGAGTTGGTCATATGACCAATTCGTGGGTGAACTGGGCCGGCGATCAGCAGTGCGCGCCCGCGATTGTGGCCACGCCGCGTTCGGTCGACGAACTGGCCGATCTGCTCGGCAACGCCGAGACCGAGGGGCACACCGTGCGCGTGGCAGGCACCGGTCATTCGTTCAGCGATGCCGTCCTCACCGACGGCATGCTGCTGAACCTGGAGCGGCTGAACCGCATTCTCGACGTCGACCGCGCAACCGGCCTCGTCCGGGTCGAGGCGGGCATCACCCTGAACGCCGCGAGCACCGCCTTACATGAGCACGGCCTCGCCTTCCCGAACCTCGGCGACATCGACGTGCAGACCGTGGCAGGCGCCACCGCCACCGCCACCCACGGTACCGGCGCGAGATTGCAGAACCTCTCCGCAGCAGTGCATTCCGTGGAACTGATGCTCGCGGACGGCAGCCGGGTCGAGCTGAACGAGCAGACCGACCCGGACGGCTGGCGCGCGGCGCGGGTGAGTGTCGGCGCCCTGGGTGTGGTCACCGCCGTGACGCTGCGCATGGTGCCCTCTTTCGTACTGGAAGGCATCGAGCGCCCGGTCCCGGTGGAGGACGTGCTCGCCGATCTGGACGCATTCGTCGACGGCAACGAGCATTTCGAATTCTATATGTTCGCGCACAGCTCGCTGGCCATGACCAAGCGCAACAACCGCGTGCCCCTGCCGGAGCGGCCGCGCGCCAAGTCCGTCGACTGGTTCGCCGACATCCTGATGTCCAATTATCTGTTCGACGGCCTGTGCAAGCTGAGCCGCCGACAGCCGCGCCTGGTCCCGTTGATCCACCGCAGCGCCGCCTATGCCGGCAGCTACCGCCGCCAGGTGGACCGGTCCTACCGCGTGTTCGCCTCGCCGCGGCTGCTCCGCTTCACCGAGATGGAGTACGCCATCCCGCGCGAGCACTCCGCCGACGCCATCCGCGAGATCAAGGAACTGGCCACCGAATTCGACACGCCGATGCCCATCGAGGTTCGGTGGGTCGCGCCGGACGACGCGTTCCTCTCCCCCACGGGCGGCCGGGAAACCTGCTACATCGCCGTGCACCAGTACCGCGGCATGGACTTCGATCCGTATTTCCGTGCCTGCGAAGCGGTTTTCGATCGCTACCAGGGACGACCGCACTGGGGCAAGCGCCACTTCCAGACCGCCGCGACCCTGCGCGACCGCTACCCCGACTGGGATCGCTTCGCGGAGGTGCGCCGCCGACTCGACCCCAAAGGTCGTTTCGCCAACGCCTACCTCGATCGGGTGCTCGGCCCGGTCGGCTGACGCGAAAGACGCCAGGGCCGCGGCCACTTGCGGATTCAGCGATCAGGCCGCGAGAATCTCGGCCACGAGTCGGGGAACGGCGGTTCCGATGGGCTCGCGGATGATCTCGGTGGCCAGTTCGTCGTATGGCGTCGGCTCGGCGTTGACGATGACGAGGTCGGCGCCACTGCGCACGGCGACGGCGCACATCGATGCGGCCGGTTCCACCTGCAGCGATGTCCCGATCGCGAGGAAGATGTCGCTGGTCTCCGCGGTGACGACGGCCTTGGCCATGGTGCGCCGGTCCATCTGCTGGCCGAACATCACAGTGGCCGCTTTGAGGATGCCGCCGCAGTCGGGACAGGGCGGATCGGGTTCGCCCGCGCTCACACGCTCGAGAGTGGCGGACATCGTGGTCTGGTAGTCGCATTCGATGCAGACCACGTCGAACATGTTGCCGTGGATCTCGACCACCCGTTCCGGCGAGGACCCCGCCCGCTGGTGCAAGCGGTCGATGTTCTGCGTGATGATGGTGACCGCCCGACCGGCCCGTTCCAGATCGGCCAGCGCGTTGTGCGCCGGGTTCGGCACGGCCTGCCACGCCGGATTGTCCCGCCTGGCCAGCCAAGCCCGCTTCCGCAGATCCGGATCGGCCACATAGTTCTGATAGGTGGAAAGCAGTTCGGCGATCGGGTCTTTCGTCCACACCCCGCGCGGGCCGCGGAAGTCCGGGATACCGGAATCGGTGGAGATGCCCGCACCGGTGAGCACTCCGATCCGGCCGGTCCGACTGCGCCACTCGGTCGTCATGCCTGCCAGCCTAGGGACAGCGCGGCGGCAGGCTCGGACGCGCTCCCCGACGCCACATCGCAGCAACAGCTGCGCGACAACGCCTTCAGGCCGATGACCTGCGATCTTTCCGTGTTTCGTCGCCTCGACGCACGGCCGGCGGTAACACTTCGCGGCGCGCTGGTATACGTATCTCGTACGCTACGACAGCGTTTCGGCTCCACCACGACACCGGACGGCCCGTCCGGCGGCCAGCACACGCAGGCTCCACCCTGTTCATCGAAAGGCGTTCGCATGTCCCACAAGCCCAGTGTGCTGTTCGTCTGCGTGCAGAACGCGGGCCGCTCGCAGATGGCTGCCGGGTTTCTCACCGCCCTCGCCGGGGACCGGTTCGACGTGCGATCGGCGGGCAGCGCACCCGCCGAGACACTCAACGCCACCGTGGTCGACGCGATGGCCGAGATCGGCATCGACATCTCCGGCCACACCCCCAAGCCGCTCACCATGGACGCGGTCGGCATTTCCGACGTCGTGATCACCATGGGTTGCGGGGACGCCTGCCCGTTCTTCCCCGGCATCAGCTACCGCGACTGGGTGCTGCCGGACCCCGCCGACCAGAGCATCGACGTGGTGCGCACCATCCGCGACCGCATCCGCATCCTGGTGGAGAACCTGATCGCCGAACTGGTCCCCGCACCCGCGCGCTGAACGCTGTCCGATTCGTTCAAGACTGTCCGGCGCGCCGCTGCCTACTCTGCCGTTATGACTCCACAACTCGACGTCATCAGCATCATCGTCACCGATATGGCCGCCTCGGTGGCCTTCTACCGCCGTCTCGGCCTCGATTTCCCCTCGGGCTCGGAAAAAGAAGGGCACGCCGAGGCAGCGTCGCCCAATGGCTTGCGGCTCGCGCTGGACACCGAGGCCGTCATCAAGTCGTTCCACTCCGAGTGGACGCCTCCGACCCAAGCGGGTCGCGTCGGGATCGCGTTCCGCTGCGCCGACCCCGCGGAGGTCGACGCCGTGTACGCGGAGCTGGTGGACGCCGGATACCACGGCGAAATGAAGCCGTGGAACGCCTTCTGGGGGCAGCGGTACGCGGTGGTGCTGGATCCCGACGGCAACGGGGTCGACTTGTACGCCGCGCTCCCAACGGCCGCCGAATAGCCGCCCTCAGCGCCGTCATAGTCGGCGCGAGTGGCCTTGATCGCGACCGTCACCAGCGCCGTCGAAGCCACCGCGCCCGGTGGCGTTGATCGCGATCGTCAGCGGGCCAGGTGCTCTCGGATCACCTAGGACCTGGCGAGCAACTCCCGCAACGGAATCCCGGCCAGCGCGCGCACCTCTCGGGACAGGTGCGCTTGGTCGGCGAATCCCGCCAGCATCGCGGTTTCCGCAAGTGGAACACCGCCGCGGGCCGAAGCCAGAGCACGTTGCAGGCGCAGCACTCTGGCCAGAGTCTTCGGGCCATACCCGAAGGCGACCAGCGAGCGCCGGTGCAGGGTCCGCTCGCCGAGTCCCGCAGCCTCGGCGACCGCGGCCACCGACCGCCCAGCTGCCAGCGCGGCGGCCACTCGCCGCATGAGCGGATCGGCCCGTTCGGCCCCGGTCGACCGCCGCAGCACGATTCGTTCCAGCGCCATGCTCTGATCGTCGGCGCACTCGAGCCGACCGATCAGCTGCCGGACCGCCGCCGAAGGCCACAGGTCCGCGAGATCGACCCGTTGGTTCAGCAGTTCGTGCGCCGGGACGCCGAGCAGAGCGGGCGCGGTACCCGGGAAGAATCGGATGCCGACGTACCGGCCGCTGCGCAGCTCGGCAGGGTGGTATGCCTGCGTATCCGGACCCGCGACCACCAGCCGCCCCGCCATCCAGATCAGATCCATGCACCCGTCGGGGAGCACGGGCAGCGCTGAGGCGCGGCCGTCGACGGTCTTGGTCCACAGCACGGCGCCCTCGTACCGCGACCTCCGCTCGCGATAGCCAGCCGCGACATCGTCCATGTCGCCGACGCTACCCCGGACCACCGACGGCGCCGCGAAGCCAACTGTCGCGAACAGCGCGATGCTGATCCCGGCCACCGGGGCCACATCGGCGGCGCCTACCGGCTGACCCGACTGATGATGCGCCAGCCATGCCCACACGGTGCCATCGGCCGAGCACGGAGTGTGCCGCCTGAGCAAACCGGTCCCGTCTAGTTGGGCACAGTCACGACCACGTTTCCGCGCTTGTGCCCTTGATCGACATACCGATGGGCCTCGACGATCTGGTCGAGGTCG
Source organism: Nocardia amamiensis NBRC 102102 (assembly GCF_001612745.1). GTDB lineage: Bacteria > Actinomycetota > Actinomycetes > Mycobacteriales > Mycobacteriaceae > Nocardia > Nocardia amamiensis. The sequence goes on from NZ_BDBA01000002.1 coordinate 112,173, forward strand.
TAACGCCGGTCGATGACGATGGTGAGCTTGTCCGCCTCGAGCAGCTCTCGCAGATATACCAGCCCTTCGTTCTTCCGGACCGACATCCCCGTCAGCACTCTCTTACCACCGGTGATCGAGGTCCAGACCGACCAAAGGAGATTGGTCAACCCGCTCGTCGGCAAGTAGCAACCTCTGCTCGTGAGTGCCTTCCTGCACTTCGCGAATGAACTCTTGCCGACCGCGTCGAAGATGACGTCATACGAATCACGGTTGAGGGTGAAATCCATGCGGGTGTAGTCGATTACATCATCGGCCCCCAACGACTTGACCAGCTCGACGTTGCTGGGCCCACACACGGCCGTGACCATAGCTCCGCAGATCTTGGCCAACTGCACAGCGTAGGTGCCGACGCTGCCGGACGCCCCATTGATGAGGATGCGCTGACCGCTGCGGAGCTTCGCCTTGCCCATGAGGAAGTACAGCGCGGTCGTTGCCCCGTCAACCGCGCCGGCCGACTCCTCGTAGGTCCGGTTGACGGGCTTCAAAGCCAGCGACGCTGTCTCGGGCAGGCATATGTACTGGGCGTTCGCGCCGATATGGAAGCCGGCAAACCCGAAAACCTGATCGCCGGGCCGGAACCGTCGCACCTGCCGACCGACTGCCTCCACCTCACCAGCCAGCTCGGTCCCCAGCGTCCGCATGCTCTTGCGGGGCCGCGTGATGCCGCTGATGACTCGCCCCCACTTCGGCTTCCCGGCGCGCAGCATGCACTCTGCCGTCGTCACGGTTGTCGCATGCACCTTGATCAGCACAGCACGGTCTCCGGGGACGGGCTTGCCGACATCGCGCAGCTCGAGCACCTCGGGCGCGCCGTACCTGTCGAAAACGACCGCTTTCATCGGCTTCTACTCCCTGCGTCGGCGCATTACCGAAGCCTCCGGCTCGGTAATCGCAGGCTATGCGACCAGACGATAGGCGCGCTATCCGGAAACACCCCGACACCACCCTGAGAAAACCCGCGGCGAGGAAGGTCTGTCAGCCGACGGTCAGGCAGAAGGGGTGTCCCGCCGGGTCGAGGTATACCCGATACCGTTCGGTGTCGGACTGATGGTCGGCCTTGTCGGCGCCGAGCGCCAGCACACGAGATTCCGCCTCGTCGAGGTCGTCGACGCGGAAGTCCAGATGGAGTTGCTGGGGGACGTCCTGACTCGGCCACGTCGGCGCGCGATAGCCGGCTACCTTCTGAAAACCCAGCGCCCAACCGGCGTCCCCGGCCAGGACGACATACTCGCCACTGGCGAACACAATCCCGAATCCGGTGAGTTCACGGTAGAAATGAGCGAGCGACTCTGGATCAGCGCAGTCGACAGTGATGCCTCGCAGCGTGGCGTTCGTCATGCTCGTTCTCGTTTCGTGCATCGGCGAATGCTATTCCATGTCTTCGGTTTTCGGGGTTCACGCGGCCGATTCGACGTCGAGCCACGCGGCGACATCGGTGGGTGATCAGCGAGCCGGCGGCGGGATCGGGACGATTCCGCGCGGGACCACCCGAAGGTACGGATGAGGGTGAGCAGCGGCGATTTTCGATGCCGGATCCTTGCAGACAACGGTCACGTCGCCGTCCGGCGCGGAGGAAAACGTCCACAGCGTCATCCATTCCGTCCCGCCGACCATCTCGATCTTCTTCACGTCCGACGAACGCAGATCTTCATTCCGTCCGGAACTATCGGTAACCGTGCAGCGAATACTGTCGGCGGCCTCCCCCCATACGGCCGGTGCCCGGATATCGAGCACCGCGTCGGCGGGCACCGGAACTTTCTTGGTGTCGCCGAGCAAAACGCGGGCCACGCCACCCGGTTCGTCGTGTGCGGCTGTCGTCGTTGCCGCGGCGACCGCGCTCGCCGACGCTGGTTTCTCGCTCGCGGGAGAGTCGTCGGAACACCCCGCCACGGTGGCGGCGAACAGCGCGGGAAGCGCCAGCCAGCTCAGTTTCACAGTCGGACCTCTCGTCGCGCCCGCTCGCCAGGCGATTGGTTCGGATCAGCCGAAGCACTGAGCATGACAACGTCGACAGGGAAAATCCTGGCTACACGCCGAGAAATAGGCAATTGGAGGGCAATCGTCCGATTCGCCTTTCGACCGGGCCTTTCGGTGACTCATGCCTTCGCGCCCGCGGCCGGGGGCCGGGAAGGGCATTGCCCCTGACGCCGCCGGGTCTGCATAGTGGGTTGGTGAGGTGATCATCGGGAGGCCACAATGGCGACACTGTCGTGGACGGGGAGACGCCGGGCGGAGCACGGCCGTGTCTGACGGACATGGCATGACCGGCTCGCGGACGCTGCGCGCCACCGCACTGAGCGGCTACCGGCAAGCCGCGGTCACCGTCACGCCGGGCGCCCGGGCCGTGCTGATCATCGCGGCGCTTCTGATCGCCGTCGCATTGGCCTACCAGGCCCGGAGGACCTCGTACGACGGCGTCGATCACAACTGGTTCGCCGCTCTCGCGCTGTCCGGCGTGTTCATCGCCCGCGGGCTGCATCTGCGTCGTCCGGTCACCCTTACGCACGCCACGTCCGCGGTGTTGGTGCTGGTGATCGCTCACCTCGCTTACCGGGCCGAGCAGCCAGGTCCGGGCTTCATCCTGTTGTCCGCTGCGGGCTTCGTGCTGGTGCTGCCGCTGTCGAGCAGGCCGCAGCCCGAGGAGCTGGCTCGGGTGGCTGCACTGGTCGGCCGCACCGAAGGCGACCCACTGGCGCCGTTCGCGCTGCATTCGTCCAAGTCCTATTTCTTCGACGCGTCGTCCACCGCGGCGATCGGTTATCGCACCCGCTTCGGCATCGCGGCCGTCGCGGGCGACCCGATCGGCGACCGCGCGGCCTTCCCCGAGCTGATCACGGCGTTCTCCGCATTCGCGGCCGACCGCGGCTGGCGCGTCGCCGTCTTGGGCGCGAGCCCCGAACTGGCCGCGCTGTGGCGGCTGCGCGCGCTGGGACACCGGGGGCTGCACGCGGTCCCGATCGGCCGCGATGTGGTGCTCGACGTCGACGGTTTCGCTCTCGTCGGGCGCAAGTTCCGCAACCTGCGCCAAGCCGTGAGCCGCACCAAAAACTTCGGTGTCACCACCGAGGTGGTGTACGAGTCGGCGCTCACCGGGGCGCGACGCCGGGAACTGCTCGCCATCGTCGACGAATGGGGCCAGGGCAGGCAGAACCGGGGCTTCTCGATGATCCTGGATCATCTGCTGGACGGGCGAAATCCCGGCATGCTGGTGGTCATCGCCAATCATCCGGAGGGCCGCGCGGCGGGCTTCCAGCGCTACGGCAGCTCCGGTCACGGGCGGGAGCTGAGCCTGGACGTCCCGTGGCGACGCAAGGACGCGCCCAACGGGCTGGACGAACGCATGATCCTGGATCTTGTCGACTACGCGAAAGCGCACGACATCCACCGGATCTCGCTGGCTTTCGCGCCGTTTCCGGAACTGTTCGCCGAGAAACACCGATCGCGCACGGCCAAACTGCTCTTCCTGGTCGTGCACCTGTGCGACCCGCTGATCCGGCTGGAATCGCTCTACCGGTTCCTGCGCAAATTCCACGCGCTGTCGCGGCCGCGCTATGTTCTGGTCCGCTGGCGCGAGGTAGTGGTCGCCGCCGCGGCCCTGCTGACACTGGAGTTCGCGCCGCACCGCCGTGAGTACTCCCGCGGCATCCCGACCGCATCCGGAGGAGCGTCATGGAACTGACCCACAGCGACGTCAAAGCCGCGGCCGAACGAGTGACGGGCCAGGTCAGGCCCGTCGCCGTGGCAGAGGCCGACAGCACGGGCGAGCTGTGGTTCGCGCTGGAGTTCCTGCAGCACACCGGAAGCTTCAAAGCCAGGGGAGCGCTGAACTTCCTGCTCACTCACCGGGAGAACGGCACGCCGCCGCCGGTGGGCGTGACGATCGCCTCCGGCGGAAACGCCGGGCTGGCCTGCGCGTGGGCGGCCCGCAACCAGGGCATTCCGGCGACCGTGTTCCTGCCGACCACGGCCCCCCGGGTCAAGGTGGACCGGCTCACCTCCTATGGCGCCGAAGTCCGGTTGGTGGGTTCCCAATACGCCGACGCGCTCGCCGCCAGCCGCGAGTTCGCCAACGATACGGGCGCTCTGCTCTCGCACGCCTACGACAACCCGCTCATCGCGGCGGGAGCAGGCACGCTCATGACGGAGGTCCATGAGCGGATCCCTGATCTCGGCACCGTCGTTGTCGCGGTCGGCGGAGGCGGATTGTTCTCCGGCGTCGCCACTGCGGCCGATCACTCCGGCATCCGCACCATCGCCGTGGAGCCCGCCCGCTGCCGCGCTCTGCACGCCGCGATCACCTCGGGACGGGTCGTCGACGTGGAGGTCGACTCGATCGCCGCCGACTCGCTCGGCGCCCGGCGAGCCTCGGAGATGGCGCTGGCGGCCGCGCGGCGGTATGAGGTCGAGTCGGTGCTGGTCGAGGACGCCGCGATCGTCGCCGCCCGCCGAAGACTGTGGGAGGAGCGCCGCATCGCGGTCGAACACGGCGCGGCAACCGCTCTGGCCGCGATTCTCGGCGATGAACCGGCGTTCCGGCGTGCCACCGGCGAGCGGGTGTGCGTGGTGCTCTGCGGGGCGAATACCGATCCGTCGGACTTGGCCGGGTAGGCGCACCTCCGCCCTCCGCCTTCGCTCCAGCTCGAACTCTCGCCACGCCGTGCGACGGTTCATCAGCGTATTTCCGACGAATCGGACGACACGGGGTTAGGCTCCGGCTGTCGTCTTCGATCCGGACGGAAGGCACACCATGGCACATACCTCTCTCATGGTTCCGCTAGGCACCGCACTACCCGATTTCTCGCTTCCCGACCTCGACCAGCGGATCTACTCCCGCGAGGACTTCGCGGGCGGACCCGGACTGCTGGTGGTCTTCGCCTGCAACCACTGCCCCTACGTCAAACACATCGAGGCGGCGCTCGGCGAACTGATCGACTCGCTGCCGTCCATGCCGACCGTGGCGATCTGCAGCAATGACGCGATCGCCTACCCGGACGACGCGCCACTGCGGCTGCGCGACCAAGCGATCCGGGCGGGCTGGACCTTCCCCTATCTCGTTGACGAGGATCAGCAGGTCGGCCGGGCGTTTCGCGCCGCATGCACCCCGGACTTCTTCCTCTACGACGCGAACCTCGAACTCGCCTACCGCGGCGCCTTCGACGAGTCGACCCCGGGCAATGGAAAACCGTTGACCGGCAACGACTTGCGCGCCGCTGTCGAGGCCGTGCTGGACGGCAAGCCGGTCCCAGAACCGCACCGGCCCAGCATGGGTTGCTCGATCAAATGGCGGGACGCCTGAAGCCAGGGCAAACCGGGAAATAGCCCTGCCGATTTCCGCCCCGATGAGGGACACTGTCCAAGACACCGGGGACACGGAAGGGGTGGGACGTTGGCGACGATCGTCCTCGTACACGGCATCGCGCAGGAACAGGAATCGGCCGACACATTGGAGGCGCGCTGGCTGCCCGGCCTCGCGGGAGGCGTACGCAACCACGGCGCACCCGACCTCGCGGATAGGCTGTGGCGCACTGGGTCTCCTGGAGATATCTCGACCCGGATGGCGTTCTACGGCGATCAATTCCTGATCGAGGGCGCCCAGGGCGCCGGGACGGAACTCGACGACGCGCAACTCGACCTGATGGAAGCGCTCGCCGCCGAATGGCTGGC
>NZ_BDBA01000003.1 GCF_001612745.1 Nocardia amamiensis NBRC 102102
CGGCCGTGCATGCCGGCGACGCACGCGACCGTGCGACCGCCCGCAGGCTCGGTACTCCCCCGCCGCCGGACGCGGTGGCGCAAGGAGCGCAGGCGACACTGCGGCCCGCCCTCAACGCGCTGATGCGATTGCGCTGGTTCGCGCCGTTCGGTTTCGGGCTGGCGCAGAAGTTCGTCATCAGCGCCTTGTCCCACGTCGCCCGCTATTTCACCGACGACGAGGTCCGGGCGTACGCCCAGCAGCAGGTGCTCGACCACGTCGGTCCCGACACCCGGCTGGTGATCGCGCATTCGCTCGGCAGCGTGGTCGCCTATGAGGCCCTGCACCGCGCCGAGCACCCGGTAACCCTGCTGACCATGGGCTCGCCGCTCGGCCTGCGGACTGTCGTCTACGACAGATTGCGCCCGCAGCCGTGCAGCGTGCCGAAATCGGTGACGGGCTGGCACAACCTGGTCGACGAGGACGACCTCGTGGCCGCCCACCTCGACCTGGCCCCTTTCTTTCCACCCTGCCCCGGCGCCGCCGTCACCCCGGTCACCGAGCAGCACTTCGACAACGGCGCGTCGCCGCACGACTCCACCAACTATCTGACGAAAGCCGTCACCGGCGGCATCGTCGCGAAAGCGCTCGGGCATTAACTGTTCTCGAACTCCGGCTGCCGGTCCTGTTCACGGCGCGACTGCACTCGGCGGTCCCGCCAGAGCAGATAACCCGCCACGGCGACCCCGCATCCGGTGAGCACCGCACCCACCGGATAGAGCGACCGCAGACCCGCGCCGTCGCCGATCACCCATCCGCCGATCCGGCCCGCGCCCGCCGCAGCGAGCTGGAATCCGGAGGCGTTCACCGCGATGGCCAAGGTCGGCGCGGCCGTGGCCGTGGCCACTACTCGTGCCTGCATGCCGGGGATGATGGCGAAGGCCAGTGCGCCCAACACGAAAGTCAGTGCGGCCGCGACGATCCGGACATCGCCCGCCAACCAGAACAGGACCAGCACTCCGGCGAGCGCGGCCAGCAGCCCGGTCACCGAGGGCAACAAGGCCCGGTCGGCCAGCTTGCCACCGAGCTGGCTGCCAAGCACGGCGCCGACGCCGTAGGCCAGCAGCAGGATCGGCACCGCGCCCGCGGAGAAGCCGCCGACCTCGGTCAACAGCGGCGTGATGTAGGTGAAGACCATGACGGCCCCGACATTCCCGACGGCGGTGAGCGCGATCGCCCACAGCACGTCACGGTCGACGAAAACGCGCAGTTCATTGCCGATCGAGGCCGCCACCGGGCTCGGCTGATCGGGCAGGAAACGCAGCACCAGCGGCAACGCGGCTGCCGCGCAGAGGGCGACGGCTGCGAAAGTCGCTCGCCAGCCCAGACTTTGGCCGATTGCCGCGCCGAGCGGAGTACCGAGTGCGATGCCCAGATTCATGCCGAGAGCAACGCGTGCCACCGCCGTGGCCTCGGCACCCGGCTGGGCGGTCGACACCGCGGTGGCGACCGCGACAGCGAAGAAAGTGGCGACGACCGAGCCTGCCGCCCCCCGCATGGCCAGCAGCACAACGTAATTCGGCGCGAAGGCGGAACCGAGATTGGCCAGTATCGCGATCGACACCAATCCGATGACCAAAGGCTTGCGCGCCACCTTGGCGGTCAGCACCGTCACCACGGGACCGCCGATGATCATGCCGATCGCGTACGCCGTCACCAGCGCTCCCGCGGACGCCACCGAAACCGCCAGGCCGCCGGCGACCTCGGGCAAAATACCCGCGATCACGAACTCACCAGTCGTCAGGCTGAACACCACGAGCATCAGAGAAAACACCGCGGGCCGCATCACGCACCTCCCAGATAGTTATAACTCGAATGATACGAACTAGAACTATCACAGTTCGAACCGAAGGCGCTAGACTCGGAGCAATGACGCGGCAGCCCGATCCCATGGTGGACACCGAACTCGACCGCGATGTGTGCAAGCTGGTGCATCGGTTCACCCATCGGCTCGACGTGCACGTCCGCCGCGTCGCCGAACAGCTGGAACTCACCCCCTCGCAGGTGATCGCGCTGCGCGAACTGTCCGAACCGATCACCGCGAGGGAGCTGGCGGCGCGAATGTCCTGCGAGCCGTCCAACGCGACGTTCGTACTGGACCGGCTGGAGCAGCAGGATCTGATCCGCCGCGAGCCGCACCCCACCGACCGCCGGGCCAAACAGATCGTGCTGACCCCAGCCGGTCAGCGCCGACGCGATGACGCGCTCGAACTGCTCGGCGCGAGCTCCCCGTTGACCTCGCTCACCGGAACGCAGCAGCAGGCGTTACGCGATCTGCTGCGCACCATGGCCGCCGACGCCGACCACTGACCGGAAGACGATCCGCACCGGCCGGCAGTGCCCTGAGCCCCAGTCCCGCGCTCACACGTCCTGGACTACTGATCACCTTGCGACAGATGGGTTTTCGCGTCCTCGTAGGTTCCGGCGGGCGCCGCCTCGTCTCGGGTGTAGATCAGGTGGAGCACGCCGGTTGCGAAGGCCTGCGACGACAACAGGCGCAGTGGGATCGTGGGCCCGCCGTCTTCGAAAAGACGCTCTCCCTTGCCGACGGCGATCGGGTGGACGAGCAGGTGCAATTCGTCCAGCAAGCCCGCGTCCAGGAGCTGGCGGACCACCGAGACCGAGCCGCTCATGCCGATCTCGCCGCCCGGCTCGTTCTTCAACGCGGTCACCGCCTCGACCAGATCGCCCTTCAGCACTTCGGAATTGCGCCAGCCGAAGTCCAGATCCTGGTGTGTCACAACGATTTTGCGCGCGTCGCCCAGTTTCGCGGCAAACGGCGCGTCCGGTCCGCCCGCGGCTTCCCGCTCCGGCCATGCGCCCGCGAAGCTGTCGTAGGTCTTGCGCCCGAGCAACAGCGTGTCGGCGGCGCCGAGCTGGGCGTCGACGGCCGCGCCCATGTCGTCGTCGAAGTACGGGAAGTGCCAGTCCTGCGGGTCCTCGACGACGCCGTCGAGCGCAATGAACAGACCTGCGGTGATTTTCCTCATCGCGTTTACTCCTGGATCAGTGTGTCCGTGTGTCGTTTGATCCGACGGAGCGGGGCGCGGGAATTCATCGGTCGCCGAGAACGCCTCGACTCCGGACGGCTTCGCCCACCGGCCGCGACCGCTACCCGGGTCGGTCCGCGCCGGAGCCGTTGAAGGCCGCCCGGTAGCTGTGCGGACTGGTGCCGACCACCCGTTTGAAGCGGTCGCGGAACGCGGTCGGTGAGCCGAATCCGACCTGGCCCGCGATCCGGTCCACCGGGTGGCTGGTGGCTTCGAGCAGGTGCTGGGCCTGCCGGATGCGCGCGCGCAGCAGCCACTGCAGCGGCGTCGTCCCGGTGTGCTCGCGGAAGCGGCGGTTCAGTGTGCGGGTGCTCATCCCGGCGTGTGCGGCGATGTCGTCGAGGGACAGATCCCGCGCGGCGTTGTCCTGTATCCACCGCAGCACCGGTTCCAGTGCCGAGCCGCGGGGCGTCGGCGGCTGGTCGTGCACGATGAATTGGGCCTGTCCCCCTTCCCGTTCCAGCGGCACGACCGACGTCCTGGCCGCGTCGGCCGCGACGGCCGAGCCGTAGTCGCGGCGAATCAGATGCAGGCACATATCGATTCCCGCCGCCGCGCCCGCCGAGGTGAGCAGCGATCCGTTGTCCACGTACAGCACGTCCGGGTCCACCTCGATGTCGGGATAGCTGGCGGCGAGTTGCGCAGCGGCGAGCCAGTGCGTAGTCGCCCGGTGACCGTCCAGCAATCCGGTCGCAGCGAGGATGAAGGCGCCGGAGCAGATCGAGGCGATGCGGGTACCGGCGGCCGCGGCGCGGCGCAACGCGTGGATCACCTCGTCCGGCACCGGCAGGCCGGGGTCCGCGCAGCCGGGCAGGATAATGGTGTCCGCCTCGCCCAGCGCCTCGAGCCCCCACGGCGCTCGCAGCGTGAACACCCCGGCATCAACGGTCGATCGGTTCGCGCAGACCCGCACGCGATAGGCGCGCCGCCCGTCCGGCAGCCGGGTGCGACCGAACACCTCGACGGGCGTGGCCAGATCGAACGCGATCACCTGGTCCAGCGCGAGTACGGCCACCGTGTGCATGGCCATAGCGTAGTAATTCGGTCGATTCCAGCCAATGCATTCCAGCTGGCGATCTGCATGTCGCCCCAGTTCGGTTCGCTTGGCGAGAATCGACCGATATATGGCAGTTCCGCCAGTTCCTTCGATACGCCGCCCCGGCTAGTCTCGACCGCCGTGACGAAGTTCCTGCTCTCGGTCCACGTGCTCGCCGCGATCATCGCCGTAGGTCCGGTGACCGTCGCGGCCAGCATGTTTCCCGCCACCACCCGCCGTGCCCTCGCCGCGACCGCGACCGACCACAGCCCGGCCGTCCTCGGCACCCTGTATCGCATCTGCCGGGTCTATGCCCTGATCGGCATCATCGTCCCGGCGTTCGGTCTGCTCACCGCGCTCAGCCTCGGCGTGCTCGGGGACGCGTGGCTGGTGGTGTCGATCGGGTTGACCGCGGCCGCGGCGGGGGTGCTCGCCCTGCTCGTGCTGCCGGGACAGCAGAAGATCCTCGCCGATCTCACCGGCGCCACTCCGGCGCTGATCCGCCGACTCGCCATGGACACCGGAGTGTTCAACGTGCTGTGGACGGTGGTCACCATCCTGATGATCGTGCGCCCTGGCTCGACGACCGGCGCGTGAGACTCAGTCGGGCAAGTTCCGCACCGTGATCGTGCGATCGCGAACGATCATGATCGGACACTGCACCGACAGCAGCAGCGCCTGACTCGTCGAGCCGAACAGCATGCTGGCGAACCCGCCGCGACCCCGGCTGCCGACCACCAGCAGCTGCGCCCGCTCGGAGCGTTCCAGCAGACAGCGTTCCGGGCGGTCGGTGATGATCTCCCGGTGGATTTCGACATCGGGAAAACACTCCTGCCATCCGGCCAGGCTTTCCGCGAGCACGATCTGCTTGTCCGGATCGGCTGCGAGCTCGGCGTCCGCCACGGGCAGTTCCACACCGGTCCACACATGCAGTGCAAGCAGTGGCACGCCCCGCGCCGATGCCTCCTGCAGCGCCGCCTCGATGGCGGGTTCGCTGATCTCGGTACCGTCGACCCCGACGATGATCGGCTGCTTCCTGGCTTCCGGCGAGAGCGGCGCGCCCTCCCGGACCACAACCAGCGGGCAGTGCGCCCGCCGTGCCAGCGCCGCACTGACCGAGCCGAGCAAGGCGCGCCGCATTGTGCCGCGCTCGCGGGTGCCGACCACCATCATCCGGGCCTCCCCCGTGCGGTCCAGCAGTGCCGGACCGACCGGCTCGTGCACCAATTCGGTGGTCACCTCGACCTCGCGCAGGCCGCGGACCGCGATCCGCGCCTCCTCGGCGGCGGTGTCCAGTACCCAGCGCCCGTGACCCTCCATCCGCGCGTAGTCGGTGCTCGTGAGCGGTTCGGTGACGCCGGGCCCGTAGTCGGCGACCGGATCGAGAACGTGGACGAGATGCAGCGGCGCTCGATGCTGTGCGGCGGCCTGCGTCGCCCACGCGATCGCCGCCGCCGCGCCCGCGGACCCGTCCACTCCGACGACGATCGATCCATTGGTTCGCATGATCACTTCCTTCCAGTACGAAAGGTCGAGCTCAGCACCGCGCAATCGACATTACCGGGGCACAAGGCATGGACCGGCGAGCCCTAGCGTTCGGTCATCCGCCGAAAACGGCGCAGGCGTACCCCAGATGGATCCCGTTGCCCACGGTGATATCGACGCTCGCCACCAACGACGCGTCCGGCTCCTGCACCGCGCTGATAATGTGCGGGCCGGGAGTGGCGGGCACCCAGGTGATCAAAGCGACGCCGCCGGAAGGACGGACCACGCCGAAGGGAACACCGTTGTCGTAGAAGACGACCGGTGCGACGACGTCGGTCACGGTGGCGCGCGCGGTGTACGTGCAACCGGTTCCGTAGTTCGTCGCCAACCCGTAGTTGATGCCGGGATACATCCCGACCTGCGTGACCGTGGCTCCCGCCGTCGGCATGGCCCCGATCGTGACTGCCGCCGCGGCTCCGAGTACCGCCGCTGCCGCACCAACTCGCATTCGCATCCCGGTGGTCCTACCCTTCGCTAGTCGTCCAGGCGCCGGGCACGCGCACCGGCGAGATACCTAGATCCTCACTCCCACCCGGCCGCGGCGGGTCCGAACCGCCGAATATCGACCTCCGCGCCGCCCAGTCAATCCTTCGCTTGGGTCCGCGTCGCTCCCGCGGACGCCGCGACCACACACGCCACTCCCGTCCACTGCCCGAGATTCATGACCTGGCCGAGCACCACCAAGCCCGCGACCGCCGCGACCGCGGGTTCCAAGCTCATCAGCACGCCGAACACGCGGGGTGAAATCCGCCGCAACGCCTCCAACTCCACGGAGTACGGCAGCACCGAGGACAGCATCGCCACCGCGAACCCGGCGGCGAGCACCGCCGGCTGCAACAGCGCGGTCCCCGCGTCGGCAATGCCGACCGGCAGCATGACCACCCCGCCGAAGGCCATGGCCAGCGCCAGTCCGCCGCCGCCATCGGTTTTCTCCCCGAGTGCGGCGCTGAGCAGGATGTAACCCGCCCAACACGCCGCCGCGGCCAGCGCGAACAGCACGCCGATCCAGTCCACGTCGCCATCCGCCCTGGTCAGCAGCAGCACACCGGCACCGGCCAGTACCGCCCACACCGGATCGATCCAGCGCCGCGACCCTGCCATCGCGACGGTCAGCGGTCCGAGGAATTCGATCGTCACCGCCATTCCGAGCGGAATCCGATCGATCGCCGCATAGAAGGAGAGATTCATCAGTGCCAGCACCCCGCCGTACCCGAGCACCACCGGCAACGCACTTCGCGCGACCCGCAGCGACGAGCGCCAGCACACCAGTAGGACGACGCCGGCGAAGACCAGCCGCAACGTGACCGCTCCGCCCGCACCGGTCGCCGAGAACAGTTGCTTCGCCAGCGCCGCCCCCACCTGCACACTGACGATCCCGGCCAGCACCAGCGCTGTGGGCGGCACGCCACCGAGCCCCTGCGCGGTGATCGAACGCCAGACCGATACCGGAGTGGTCCCGCGCCCCGCCCGCTCGAAGTCGATCGCTACCACGCCCACCTCCGTCGTGCTCGGAAGACTGCCCAGCACAGCCAATCACGCGGGTACGACAAGACCAACCGCGCTGCACCCATGCCGGAAAAACATCGTCCGTAGGCCGCATTCCCGGCCTCGATCTCATCCGGCCTGCTCGTCCGCGGCGCAGATCACCTGGGTCGTCATCGGAGATCGGCAAGAGCCACAGGGCAGGCGACGAAGCTGCGTGCGAACCCGCCCCGCAACGAGATCGGCGATCGCTGTCCGGCATCGGAAGCAGTGCAGGAATCGGCTTCTCGCGCAGCAGACACCGGCGCCGGCTCGCACTGCCGGTCATGCATCGCTGATGCGGCAACGGTTTTGCCGTCGGCACTGACGGCGACGTGCCTCCCCCGACCGCATCATCTGGTCATCGCGATGGATAACCCTTCAGCTCAATCCTTTTGCTGGGCACCGAGTTGCCGGGCGGAATGTTGCTCGTCTCCGTACTCGTCGGACGCCTTGTCCGCGATCAGGCTGCCGAGCAAGGCGAGTGACCCTTCGGAGGGGGAACCGGGTTCTGCATGGTAGGCGATGAGCATCTGCCCCGGCGCGCCGTTCACGCTGAACGTTTCGTACGAGAGGGTCAGCTCGCCCACCATCGGGTTGCGGAACCGTTTCATCCCCGCGGTCTTCACCCGGACGTCGTGGCGCGCCCACAGCTGCCGGAAATCCTCGCTCTTCAGAGACAACTCGCCGACCAGTTCGGTCAGGCGCGGATCGTCGAGGTCGGCGCCCGCGGTCGCCCGCAGGCTCGCCACGGTGTCGGCCGCAATAGTCGGCCAATCGGAGTAGATGTCGCGCGCCTCGGGATCGAGGAAGATCATGCGCACCTGGTTGACCCCGGGAACCGAGCACGAGTTGACGGCCTCGGCCAGCGGGTTCGCCGCCAGCACGTCCAGGTATTTGCCGAGCACCAGTGCGGGCGTGTGCGGCCACGCGTTCATCAGCCGCAGCAATCCGGGCGCGACGCGTTCGGGGCGGCGCGGCCCTCTCGGCCGCTTCACCGCGGGTCGCGCCAGCTCGCGCAGATGTGCCGTGCCCTCGTCGTCCAATGCGAACACCCGCGCCAGCGCCGCGATGACCTGCTCGGACGGGTGCCTGTCGCGTCCCTGCTCCAGCCGCACGTAGTAGTCGGCGCTCATCCCGGCGAGCAGCGCGATCTCCTCGCGGCGCAGCCCGGCGACCCGGCGTTGACCACCGCCGGACAACCCGAAGTCCTCCGGTCGCGCCAGCTCACGACGCGCCCGCAGGAATGCGCCCAGTCGATTGTCGGAGTCCATGACCCGAGCGTAGGCGAGCCGCACCCCGGCTGGGTGGCCGCGCGACTACCAGGAAGTCCGCGACCTGGCAGGGACGCGCGGCGGGGCCGAACGTAGTGGACATGACGAACAACCTCACCGGCCGCGTCGCGGTCATCACCGGAGCATCGAGTGGAATCGGCGCCGCCACCGCGCGGCAGCTGGCGCGAGGCGGAGCCAAGGTCGCCCTGCTGGGCAGGCGCAAGGATCGCATCGAAGAACTCGCCGCCGAGATCGGCGGGGACGCGCTCGCCGTGGTCGCCGACGTCGGCGACCAGCAGTCGGTACGCGACGCCGCCGCCACCGTGCGTGCGGCGTTCGGCCCCGTCGACCTGGTCGTCGCGAACGCGGGCGTCATGCTCGCCGCGCCGTTCGAATCCGCGCGCACCGACGAGTGGGACCAGATGGTCGGCACCAACATCAACGGATTGCTCTACACCGGACGCGCCTTCATCGACGACCTGCTCGCGGCGGCGAGTGCGGACAAGCAAGCGGATCTGGTGCTGGTCGGATCGATCGGCGGGCACATGGTCTTTCCCAACTACGCCGTGTACACCGCCACCAAGGCCGCGGTCGCGCACCTGACCCGCAACCTGCGCGCCGAGTTCGGGCCGCGCGGTGTCCGGGTGAAGAACATCGAACCCGGCATCGTCGGCACCGAACTCGGCGCGGGGATGCAGGACGAGCAACAGCGCGCCGGGCTGGAGCAGTGGCGCGCCGGGCTCGAGATCCTGGAACCCGGCGACATCGCCGACGCCGTCGCCTACGCGGTCGCCGCGCCGAGGCGGGTCAACGTGGCCGAGCTGATCGTGGTCCCGACTCAACAGGGCTGAGCATCGGTGCGCTGCTACAGTCCGGCGGATGACCGACATCGCCCCGGTTCTGCGCCCCGCCCGGCCCGAGGACGCCGCGGCGATCGCCGAGATCTGGTACCACGGCTGGCGCGACGGCCACCTGGGCAACGTCCCTGACACCTTGCTGGCCGTCCGGCCGCGCGACTCGTTCGATGTTCGCGCGGCCGACCGGGTCGCCGATACCACCGTCGCCACGGTGGATGGCACGATCGCGGGATTCGTCATGGTCGACGGAGACGAGGTCGATCAGGTCTATGTCGCCGCCGAGCAGCGGGGCACCGGTGTGGCCGCGCTCTTGCTCACCGCAGCAGAACAGCGGGTCCACGCCAATGGCCACGCCCGCGCCTGGCTCGCCGTCGTCCCCGGCAACACCCGGGCCCGCCGTTTCTACGCCAGCCGTGGCTGGATCGACGAGGGGGTCTTCACTCACGCGGCGCCCGGCCCAACCGGCCCGGTCCCGGTTCCTGCCCACCGCTATGTGAAGCACCTGCGCTGACCAGGGATTCTCCGAGCTGTACCGGTCGCGTGTCGCGCGTCCGCTCAAATGCCTGACACCAGGATGGCCCGGGCAGGTCAGGCCGGTTCGCTCACTCCGTCTTCCGGCGCTCGACGCCGTCCCACCCTGCGGTTCGATGCCTCCGGTATCCGTGGACGGGCCTCGCAGGTCGCGGCTGAGCGGCTGCGAACACCGTCTAGTCGAGTTCCGCCCACCCCGGCCACGGACGCATGCCCTTGTCGCCGCGGATGTACTCGAGGCGGCACAGTGCCTGTCCCCGGTAGGCCGGGTTCACCGTGGCCGCGCGCAGCGATTGCAGGGTCAGCCGGAATTCTTGGATATCACGCAGCAGGTAGAAACCGTCCCAGCGCGTCACGTCGCGGCCGTACCCGGCACAGAAGTCGGCGTACTGCGCGGCGGTGAGCGTGGCCGCCGTCCAGCATTCGATCGCCGTGTGCACCAAATCCCACTCCGGCGGGCCGATCACCGCCCGGCCGAAACCGACCAGGATCAGATTGCCGTCGTCACCGACCACGGCGTTCTCGCCCCATTCGGTGCCCTGGATCACCGACCACGGCATGCCGTCGGGCCGGGTCTTCCACCGGCCCCGGAGTTCTTCCAGATGCCCGCGCAGCCACTGCCGGTCTTCCTCCGTCACGGTCTGCGCGGCGGCGATCTCCTCCTCCAAGCGAGCCAGCGGCATCATTCGTCGCAGCTCGAACCCGGGCAGCGGGAGTCGGTGCAGCAGGCCCAGCGCCTTGGCGATCTCGACGGGCGTCGCAGCATGATGCGGCGGCAGGTCTTGCCAGAACGTCACCGCACGACGATCCACCACTACCGGCTGCCGGATGTCCGGCACCAAGCGCGCCGCGGACACCCCACACGTCTCCAGCCATCGGGCCACGGCGACCTCGCGCCCGACCGCCAGCTTCTGGTCCCGCCCGCCGATCCGCGCCACAATGCCGTCGCGCAGCTTGAATACCGTCTGCGATCCGACCGGCTCGGCGCCCGCCGAGTCGATCCCCACGCTCACACAGGCGGCCCGCAAGATCGACCGCATCCCGTTCTCCGTGACTCCTGCGGTCATGACAACCCCTTAAGCCCCCGCCGACCTCCGCTCCCACTCCGGGAGCGATAGCACAGCATCTCGGCTTCGAGCGTCATAGCAGCCATCCAGATACCAGGGGGCTAACACCCCATTTTCCCAGCTCAGTTCACGTTGATACCGCTATTCCACCACCTTCAGCAATCAAACAGAATCCGCCGGACTCGCCCGATTCCTCCCATTCCGTTCGGCAGTCCGTCCACACCGCACACCTGCCCAGCCGGCAGCGAGGCAAACACGGCAGGCAAGGAAGGCCGCTACGCGACCTCTACCATCAACAGGGCCATCTCCAAACCGACTCGGCAGAGCAGTCCGAGCCAGGCTCGACCTCAGAACGGTGTAGCGCCATGAGCACAGCCTTCGCGCTGATCGATCTCTTCTCCCAAAGCCGAGCGGTGGAGCAGGTTCTTGCGAGTTGGCGGGACGAAGACAAGATTGCGTGGCTGGCGCAGCGTGGGTCTCTCGTCCCGATCGAACCGAGCGCCGCCGTGCAGGTCTATCGCTTCCGATCGACCGTCGGGCTCGAGGCTGTCTTCTTCCTGAAGCAGAACTGCTTTGTATTCTTGGGTGACCACTGCATTGCCGCGCCCCCTGAGTGATTCAGGGCAAGAACCACCTAACGCAACCACAGGATCGGGGGTCCGGGGGCAGAGCCCGCCGGGCGGGGCGTGGGGGTTGCACCCCCACAAAACACTCAGCGAAACGAGCGAGGCCCACGCCCTCCGTGGGCATAGGCCTCGCACTCGTGGACATGGCGGGAAGATACTCGAACCGGACCGACATGCTCGAAGGTTACGCTGAGCTGCGGAGACGCCTCCAGGAAACCGGACCGCGCAGATCGAAGCCGTCGCCACCGCTGAGATCATCAGGCGGGCAGAAGAAGCAGCTGACCGCCGAAGAGGCGGCGGCGATCGTTGCTGATACGAAGCCGGCGCGTCGATGTCTCAACTGAAGGAGGAGCACCATATGGCGAAACGCACCGTGGCGAAGGTGCTCCGGGAGGCCGGAGTGGCGATCAGGCCCCGAGGCGGCCAGTGCCGATCACCCAGCAGTCACGCTCTCAACTCGAACACAGTGCCGATCAATGGATCGACGGGCCGTTCATCCCGCTTCACTTGATCCATCATGCGCATCATGACAACTTGCCGAGGCGGGAAGTACGCTTCTACCTTCTCGTTGAGTCGCTCCATATCTGTTCCAGAAGCCCGGCGGCGTATTGAGTTCCTGACCTCGGACTCAGCTTCCCGAAAGAGCTTTGTCAAGCCACTATCGAGAAGCTCGTAGTCGGCGTGCGCAAGGTTGGCCAAGGACTGCTCTGCAGACTTTCTCAACGCAGCAGACTTCTCATCGAAGGTATCCAGGTCAATAATTCTGCCCACACTGGCGTCCGAAGTAACCCGCACCATGTATTCGAGCCATTCGGCGCAGTTGACACGAGCGTCGTTGATCGCGTCAATCTTTTTCGCCCTCAAAGCCTCTGAGAGCACACGATCGTCCGCATGCTCCTTGCGTAACTGAGCACGGAGCGGGGCTCTCATCGCCGCAGCAGCCCCGATCGCAGCAGCGGTGATAGCACCGGACATCGTGAGCCAGGCAGGATCCATGCTGCGACTTTACCGGATCGGCAAGGGCGCGAGACCGATTCATGCTCCGAAAAGGCTAGGCGACCTTGACGCTCCAATTACCAACGTGAGCAACAACATCCAGGGTTCCTCCGAGCGCGACGATGTATTCGCGAACCAAGTCCATGGACGTGATCTTGCCGTGCTCGATCTGCGACACCCTTGCCTGCGAAACCCCCATCAGCTCAGCGACCTCGGCCTGCGTCACTCCGCACTGCTTGCGGAGTTCGGCGAGCTGGTGTCCGCGCTGCTCCGCGCGCATCTGCTCGCGGCTCTCGTCGCGCGCCGCGACGCGCTCAGGGGAATCCCATGTCGGGTCGATTTCGCGGGCTCGACGCTTGGCCTCTTCCCAAGACACACCTTTCATGACTCCTCCTCCTTCGTTGCTCGGTAGTCGTCATAGCGCTGTTCGGCGAGGGGGATCGCATCTCGGTACCAACGATTCCACTGGCCGGACTTGTCCCCAGCAACCAACACGATCGCCTCCCGCGTTGGGTCGAAGACGAACAGCATCCTGATCTCGGAACCCGCCGGGGTTCGAGGACGAAGCTCTTTGAGGTTGTGCAGCGCTTTGCTGAAGTGGATTCGATCGACCAACGGCCTTCCCAGTTCCGGTCCACGCTCAGCCAGTTCGTCCAATGCTTCCTCAATCTTGTCGGCGATCATCGGCTCGTTCTTCACCAGGTCGAGGAACCAGTCATTGACCGGCTCGAGCAGCACAATGCTCCATCGCACCGGAAAATTATAACTAATCCTTATGCCTGCCGGGTTCGATGCGGCCTCAGAGACATGCTGGGAATCGAACCGCGGTCGGTGCAAATCCGCAGGTACAGGTACCGTCCACCGCCTGACCCGATCCAGCCATCGAAAAACGGAAACCCGCAGGTCGTCGACCTGCGGGTTTCCGTCTTGTGGAGCTGCCGGGAATCGAACCCGGGTCCTCCGCCGCGTCTTCAGGGCTTCTCCGTGTGCAGTCCGCTGTGCCTCTACTCGGATCTCCGGGTCTCGCGAACAAGCCCGGATGACGATCCCAGTCGCTGTTCGATGTCCCGTCCTACTCCGCGACCGAGCAGGACGGTGAGCCCTCTAGCTGATGCCGGCACCGGAGCCGAGGGCATGCCCCGGGCCGACAGAGACGCTCTGCTGATCAGGCAGCGAGAGCGTACTCGCGCTGATGAGAATCGGCGCTTAATTGGTTGCAGCGACGCTTGCGGTGGTCTCTTGCCTGCACCGACACGCTTCCCCTAAATCTACGTACGCAGTCGAAACCGTTCAGCCCCGTACGCCCCGGCACCTTGCCGGGCTGTCCATATTAACACCGCCCCGGCGTCGGATCATCCCGATAAACGGCGGTGTCGGACGTACACCTGGACGGGTCAGCGGCGCGGCAGGTAGGCCAGGTGAGATCGATCCAGCAGTACCCCCGCTGCGGCGAGTGGCGCTGGCCCGGGTCCGTGAACACCGCGGCGGGCACCGGCCACCGCCCTCTCGCGAGTCGCGGGCCCCCGCCGGACACGACCGCTCGCGATAGTCGACCATCAGAGTCTGCGGCCTCTTCGCGCCGCCAGCGACTCCCCGCCTATGGGCACGCGCCGCTTCCGACCAGAGATGGCGGCCAGCGGCTGCCCTGGCAACCCAGCGGATACCGGCCGTAACGGAGGGACACCGGACGATCCACCGCACCCGAACCCGCTCGCAGACTGCCTCTGCGCGCCCGGCACGCAGACGCACCACATCCGCTTTGCCGCCGACCGGGCCGATTTTCGCCTCCTCCCCGTCCTCGAAGCACCGCCGGGCCGGAAACTACCGAGGCTTCCCGGATGCTGGTAGCCAATTCCGGTGGCATGACGCCGAACCCGACTTACACTGCACGAGCCGTACGATCGGCTCTGAGCAGCGGATCTCGATTTCAGACTAAGGAAACACTTTGGCAGCTAGCACCATTCGGGACAGGTTGCTGCGCCTGTCCGCCCTCGCCGTCATAGCCGGGCTCCTCCTGTCCGGTTGCTCGGCCATGCGAGAGAGATCGACCCGGGCCGTCGAGCCCGGTGTCACTTCGGACCCGTGCCCGAACGCGGTCGATTCCCGTAAGGGTTGCATCTATCTCGGCGTGCTATCCGATCTGACGAGCGGGCCGTTCGCCGCGCTGGGCAAGGACATTCACAACGGTCAACTGGCGTTCTGGAAGGCGGTGAACGAGGCGGGCGGGATCGGCGGCAAATACGAGGTGGATATCACCACCTACACCGAGGACACCGCCTACGATCTGCGGAAGCATGCCGAGGCGTACGAGCGAATCGAACCGCATGTGCTGGCCCTGTCGATGAGTCTCGGCACCGTGCAGACGCAAAAGGTACTCCCCAAGATGGACGCGGCGAACATGGTCGCCATCGCCGGAACTCTCTGGTCGGGCTGGCAATTCGAGAACAGCGACAAGGGGCTGCTGCTGGAATCCGGCTACTCGTACTGCTCCGAGGCGATCATCGCCCTGGACTGGATCGCGGAGCACATGACGAAGCCGGGCTCGCTCGCGACGGTCAGTTACCAGGGCGACTACGGCGGCGACTACTCGACCGGCGCGAAGAAGTGGGCTTCCGCCAACCGCGTCGACGTGGTGGCGCAGATCGACACCGAGCCGAACACGCGAATCGGCAACCAGGACGCCGCGGTCGCCAAGATCCTGGCCGCCAAAGCCGATCTCGTACTGCTGGCCACGGGTCCGGCGGAGGCGGGCGAGATCATGGGCAAAGCCGCGTTGGCCGGATTCCAGGGCCGGTTCCTCGGCTCGGGTCCGACCTGGAACGGCGGACTGCTGAAAAGCCCTGCGGCGACGGCGATCACGGCGCGATACAACATGACGTCGCCGCTCGACGGCTGGGACGGCACCAGCGCGGGGGCCAGGAAGGCGCGGGCCTCGGCCCATCGGGAGCCCTCCACCTGGGGTTACAGCGCGGGCTGGATGTTCTCCTACCCGATGAAGGCGCTGCTGACCCGGGCAGTGGTCGAAGGCAAGCTCACCAGAAAGGGTGTCCGCCAATCGGTGCAGGGTCTGCGCGTCGACTATGAGGGCGCGATCCCCGAATACACTTACGGCGCACCCAAACCAGACCTTTCCCGGCAGCGGGCGATCATCGAGGCGCCCGACCAGACAGCGCCACTGGGCGCGAAGACTCTGGCGTCCGGATACCACGGCCCGACCCAGGACCGAATCACCCTCACCGAGCCCTGCGTCCAGCCCTAAGCGAGCGAGACATGCGTTTCAACAGTAATTTCCGTCGCCTTTTCCACCTGGTGGCCGCGCCGCTCGCGCTCGCACTCGTGCTGACCGGTGCGTGCTCGACCTCCTCGCCCGCAGCGACACCCGGCGTCACCCGTGAGCCCTGTCCGCACGCGATCGACCGTGCCAAGGGCTGCATCTACCTCGGCGTTCTGTCGGACCTCAACAACGGCCCCTTCGCCCCGCTCGGCAAGTCACTGCAGGATGGACAACTGGCCTTCTGGAACGAGGTGAACAAGCAGGGCGGGATCGGCGGCCACGAGATCGACATCGCGACCTACACCCGCGACACCGCCTACGACCCGCGCAGACATGTCACCGAGTTCGAGAACGTGGCGCCGCACGTCCTTGCCCTCGCGATGAGCTTCGGTACCGCGCAGACGCTCGCGGTCCTGCACGAGATGGACCAGGCAGACCTGGTGACCGGCGCGGGCACGCTCTGGTCGGGCTGGCAGTATCGCTCCACCGACCGTGATCTGGTCCTGGACGACGGCTATTCCTACTGCACCGAAGCCGTGCTGGGCCTGGACTGGTTCGCGCAGAACCACTATCAGCCGCACACGCTCGGCGTCGTCGCCTATCGCGGCAACTACGGCGGTGATTACGCCAGCGGCGCGCTCAAGTGGGCCTTGGACAACGGGGCGAGGATCACCTCGCGCATCGACACCGGACCCAATGCCGAGGTCGGCAACCAGGACTACCCGGTCGCCGAGATCCTGGCGAACCAGCCTGATCTGGTGTTATTGGCCACCGGCCCGGCCGAGAGCGCCGAAATCATCGGCAAACTCGCGAGGTCCGGGTACACCGGACGGTTCCTCGGGTCCACCCCGACCTGGAACCCCGCGCTTCTCAAGACACCTGCCGCGCCCGCGCTCATCTCGCTGTACAACTACACCTCGCCGTTCGACGGCTGGGACGGCATCAGCGCCGGAGCCCAGCGCGCCAGGAACGCCGCCACGAGGGAACCGACCAATTTCGGCTACAACCTGGGCTTCGCCATCTCGTATCCGATGAAGGCGCTGCTGACCAAGGCCGCGGAGACCGGCCGCCTGGACCGCGCAGCCGTGCGCAAGTCCGTCGCCGGGCTGGCCGTGGATTCCGAAGGAATGGCGGCGCCGCAGGTCTACGGGCGTGACGAGCCCGACGTGGCGGCACAGCGGGCGGTGGTCAATATGCCCGATCCGACCACGTCGCTGGGTTCGCGGACGGTGGTCGCCGATTACCGCAGTCCCACCCTCAAGCGGATCTCGATGCACGAACCTTGCACGAGGTGATCCGCCGGATCGCCGGCCGGTAGCGGCAACTCTGGCCGCGCACAGACGTGGGCGGAGGGTAGTCCCGGCGACTCCCGCCGCACCAGGTCGACTGATGGGCGGATAACCTCCCGGCACGCCCGCAGGGTCGGCGAAGGTCTCGCAGCTGGGTGACGCCCCGGGGGGCCACCGCCGCGAACCCTGGGCTCGGCGACACAGCGGGCGGCGCGGTAACCGGCCGCGCAGCCATGCGTTGCTCACCCGGCTACCGGCGCGCGCAGGCGGTCAGTGCATGCCTTTCACCCGGCGTCCGAGTTCACGGGTGACCTCTCGCTCGGCGGTGCGCCGGGCCAGGTCCTGGCGCTTGTCGTAATCCTGCTTGCCCTTGGCCAGGGCCAGCTCGACCTTGACCTTGCCGTCGGAGAAGTACATCGATAGCGGAACCAGCGTCTGGTTGCCCTCGCGCGACTTGCCGACCAGCCGCTCGATCTCGCGCTTGTGCAGGAGCAGCTTGCGCACCCGCCGCGGCGAGTGGTTGGTCCAGGTGCCGTGGCTGAACTCGGGGATGTGCAGCCCGCGCAGCCACACCTCGCCGTTGTCCACCGTCGCGAACGCGTCCACGAGGGAGGCCTTGCCCTCGCGCAGGCTCTTCACCTCGGTGCCGACCAGCGCGATCCCGGCCTCGTAGACGTCCAGGATCGTGTAGTTGTGCCGCGCCCGGCGGTTGGTCGCGATGACCTTGCGCCCCTTGTCCTTCATAACGGTCAACTCTAAGTGACCCGGCAACCGGTTTATTCCCGCAGGTCGCGGACACGGTCAGCGGCCGTTGCCCAGCACGATGTAAAGCGCGAGGACGGCGAAGAACGCGACGAGCAGGACCACCGTCGATGTCCGCGGCAGGCCCGGACGGTCCGGCGGCAGGCGATGCCGCAGCCATACGCCGTCCACCGACGGATCGATCCTGTTGCGGACATTCGGCGACGCGTCCGGGGACTCGCCACCCGACGAGCCTGAGGAAAGCTCGTCGCCCTCATCGCTGGAACCCTCACCCGGTGCCATAGCCAGCACGGTAGCCGCCACGACAGCGACACGCCGCAATTCCCGCGCCGCGCAACACAGTTGGAACTCACGCCAGGCGGCGCCGGAAGGCCTCGGCGGAAGCGCCGGAAGCCAGGTCCACCGTGTGGACGCGCAGATCGACGGCATCCCCGGTCAGCTCGAGGACCATGAAACCCAGCTCGTGGAAGTTCTCGTACAGCGCGCCGAGGCCCGCGTTCGCGGCGATCCGTGGCTTGGCGCCGACCGTCTTCGCGGCGGCGCCGGACACGATCTGCCGGGTGCCCTTCGATGCCGCGGTCGGTTCCAGCACCTGCAGGGAATGGTCGTGCCCCGAGAGGATGAACTGGCACCTGCCGATCACGTGGTCCTCGATGAAGCGCTTCACGTGCACGCCGTTGATCGGCTCGATCGGCAGGCCCTCGTAGCAGCCCGCGCTGCCATGCGGCCCGTTGTTCAGGTACGGGTGGTGGGTGCAGGCGATCTTCCAGGTCGCGGGAGAGTCGGTGAGGGCGCGGTCCAGCCAGTCGCGCTGCTCATTCATGAACTGGCCGTCGACCGCCCAATAGGGCGAGAAGACCGGCGGCACGTAGGCGGCCAGCGGGTTGAGGTCGAGCACGAAGAACTCGACCACCGGATTCTGCTCCGGAATCCGCACCGAGTAGTAGCGGCTCGGCATCCACCAGCGCCGTGAGGTGGCGTGGTATTCCACCTCGATATTGCCGCGCAGCAGCCACCCGCCGTCACCACCGAGGACGGAACTGTTGTCGTGGTTGCCCAGTACCATCAGCCAGGGGAAATCCAGTCCGGCATTGGGGTTTTCGAACTTGTCGGCGAACTGCGCGTCGGCCGCGTCGCCAGGGCCGTGCTCGTAGATGTTGTCGCCGAGGCCAAGTGCCAGCGAAAACGGTTCGCGGCCGTGGAGCGCGCGCATCGCGTCGGCGACCGCCCACTGAGTCCGGGTTCCCGTGCCTGCGTCGCCGGTGACCAGCACCCGAACCCCGCGGTCGGTCGGGAAGGGGAACTTGGTGACGCCGTCGGCGACCGGTACGGCCCGGGCGGGCGTGCGGCCGACGAGCGTCGCGCCGGCCGCGAGGCTTGCCGCGCCGGCGAGAAATCCGCGCCGCCCGATCGTGTCGCTGTTACTCACGCTGTCCTCCACAGTGTTCCGCGCCCCGCCCGGCGACCATCCTCACCCATTCGTCAACTGTGCTTCCAGCGGCTCACGCCTCGGCGAGCACTTCGAGCACCTGCTCGCCGTACTTCGCGAGCTTGTTCTCGCCGACACCGCTGATCTTGCCGAGTTCGGCCATGTTCGCGGGCTTGCGTGCCGCGATCTCGCGCAGGGTGGCGTCATGAAAGACGACGTAGGCGGGGAATCCCTGTTCCTTGGCGGTCGCCGCACGCCATTCGCGCAGCTTCTCGAACAGCGGCAGGTCGGTGGGCGCCATTTCGGCGGCTACCGCCTTGGCGGCCTTCGCGGCGCGGGCGGGCGTGGCCACCCGCTCGGGTTCCCGGCGCAGCAGCACTTGGCGTCCGTCGAACAGCACCTCGCTGCTGGCCTCGGTGAGCGTGAGCACTCCGTAGTCGCCGTGTACGGCCAGCAGGCCGCCGGCGAGCAATTGCCGGACCACGCCGCGCCATTCCGTATCGCGCAAGTCGGTGCCGACACCGAAGACCTTCAGCTCGTGGTGGTCGTACTGCAGGACCTTCGGGTTCTTCTTGCCGAGCAGGATGTCCACGATGTGGCCGGCGCCGAACCTCTGGCCGCGTTCGCGCTCGAGCCGCAGCACCGCCGACAGCAGCTTCTGCGCGGCCACGGTACCGTCCCAAGATTGTGGCGGAGACAGGCAGGTATCGCAGTTCCCGCAGGGCAGGCCGGGCTCGCCGAAGTAGGCCAGCAGCTGGGTGCGGCGGCAGCTCACCGTCTCACACAGCGCCAGCATCGCGTCCAGGTGCAGTTGGAGCTGGCGGCGGTGTGCGGCGTCGCCCTCGGAGGCATCGATCAGTTTGCGCTGCTGCACCACGTCGCTGAGTCCGTAGACCATCCATGCGGTCGAGGGCAGCCCGTCCCGGCCGGCGCGACCGGTCTCCTGGTAGTAGCCCTCGACAGACTTGGGCAGGTCGAGGTGGGCCACGAAGCGGACGTCGGGCTTGTCGATGCCCATGCCGAAGGCGATGGTCGCCACGACGACCAGGCCGTCTTCGCGCAGGAACCGCGACTGGTTCGTCGCACGGGTGCGATTGTCCAGGCCCGCGTGGTACGGCACCGCGGTGACGCCGTTCTCGGTGAGGAAGGCGGCGGTCTTCTCGACCGAGTTGCGCGAGAGGCAGTAGACGATGCCCGCGTCCCCCGGATATTCGGTGCGGATGAATTCCAGCAGCTGCCGCTCGGGGCGGTTCTTCGGCTCGATTCGGTACTGGATGTTGGGCCGGTCGAAGCTGGACACGAAGCGGCGGGCGGCGCCGAGGTCGAGGCGCTGGATGATCTCGTCCCGCGTCTTCTCGGTGGCGGTCGCGGTGAGGGCGATCCGCGGCACGTCGGGCCACCGCTCGTGCAGTATGGACAGGCCGAGGTAATCGGGCCGGAAGTCGTGGCCCCACTGGGAAACGCAATGCGCTTCGTCGATGGCGAACAGTGCGACTTTGCCCCGATCCAGCAGTTGCGCGGTGGATTCCAGGCGCAACCGCTCCGGTGCCAGGTACAGCAGATCGAGTTCGCCCGCGACGAATTGCGCCTCCACCATGCGGCGCTCGTCGGGGTACTGAGTGGAGTTGAGGAAGCCCGCACGCACGCCCAGCGCACTGAGCGCGTCCACCTGGTCCTGCATGAGCGCGATCAGCGGCGAGATCACCACGCCGACGCCAGGGCGTATCAGGGCGGGCACCTGATAGCACAGTGACTTGCCGCCGCCGGTCGGCATGAGCACCAGCGCGTCCCCGCCTGCGACCACGTGCTCCACGATGGCACGCTGGTCGCCGCGGAAGCTGTCGTAGCCGAAGACTCGACGTAGCACCTGTTGCGCCGCAACGGATCCGGCGTCCGTACCGGACGCGTTGTCGATCGCTACAGCCGCGAAATCATCGGGGGAAGTCACCCGGCCCATCCTACGAGCGCTCGGCCCCGGCGGTACCGGCATGGTTCGGCGTTCACCCCGGTCGAACGCCGAGTTCCACACATGGGGATAACTGAATTCGGCTCACCCGAACACAACGCGCTGACGTGGGCTTTTCCAGTACTGCCCGGAAATCGCCGACCTTCCTGATCCGTACCACGCTGTTATGTTGTCGCTCATGGCAACAGGGATACGAAACCGGGCGCGAGCGGCACTGCTCATCGCCGCCGTCGTCGCCGGAGTCGCCGCCGCGATGCCGACAGCGCAGGCGGAGACTTTTCCCGCGATGTGTTCCGACGGGTGGGAAGCCACCACCGTGGTCGAGGGTGTCGGCAATCTGGAGAACCTCGATGCCGACGGGCACGGCGGCTTCTACGTCACCGGTCTCATGGACGGGTACCTCGCGCATATAGACCGCGCCGGACGGATGGAGAAGCTGGTAACCGATCTGCACCGACCCGCGGGTGTGCGCGTCGCGGGGCGGTACGTCTACTTCCTCACCGGTGACGGACTCAGCGAGCCGCCGGGCACGCTGCAGCGGTACGACACCGAATCCGGCGCGGTGAGCGTTCTGCTGACCGGGCTGAACGGCCCGAACGGCCTGCTGTTGCTGCCAGACGGCAGCCTGTTGTTCACCACCATCGGACTTGCCGGTCCGAACGGAATATCGCGCTACTGGCCCGAGACGAACGAGTACGAGCGGGACTGGTCGAGTCTGCCCCCGTCCAACGGCATCGCGCTGGCCGCCGATGGCAAGTCGGTCTACGTCGACACCATGACGCTACAGATCCTGCGCGTTCCCCTGGACGATCCCGCCCGCCCCGGTCTCGTCTCGGGCATACCAGAGCTGGTCGCACTGCCCGACGACATGGAGGCCACCCGCGCAGGCACGCTCTTCGTCGCCGATCACATCCTCGGCGCCGTCTACCAGGTGGATACCGCCACCGGCGCCACCTGCGCGATCATCACCGGTCTGATCAAACCCGGCCCCTTCCGCAATCCGCCCGACGGCGCCACATCGGTGCGCATCGACCGCGACGGGGACTCCTGGGCGCTGTTCGTCACCAGCATGGACGGCACCCTGCGCCGCCTGCGGCCACCTACCGGAGTCGATCTCACCCCGGCGACGCCCCGCCGGGGCGCATAGGCGTACCTCCGCCTTCGCTCCGGCCGTGCGCGGGCTAAGGACGGACTACGTCCGACAGCGCCCACCATGCGTACCTCCAGCCCCCACTCCGGCCGTGCGCGGGCTAAGGACGGACTACGTCCGACAGCGCCCACCATGCGTACCTCCAGCCCCCACTCCGGCCATGCGCGGGCTATCGGGGACGGCGATCAGTCGCGAAGACGGTGCAGGACCTCGTCGTGGAGCAAGCCGTTGGTGGCGACGGCATCGCCGCCGTGCGGGCCCGGTGTGCCGTCCAGGGAGGAGAAGCGACCACCTGCTTCCCGGACGAGGATGTCCAGGGCGGCCAAATCCCACAGGGATACTTCCGGTTCGGTGGCGATGTCGACGGCGCCCTCGGCGAGCAGGCAGTAGCTGAAGAAATCGCCATAACCGCGGACGCGCCACACCTCGTCGGTCAGCGCCAGGAATCCTTCGCGCAGGCCGCGGTCATGCCATCCGGACAAGCTGGAGAACGCCAGGCTGGCCGAGCCCAGCTCCCCGACGGCGGAGACCGAAATCTCCTTGGCCGGCTGCGCTTCGAAGCTCGCCCACGCCCCCGAGCCCGCGGCCGCCCACCAGCGTCGGACCAGCGCGGGCGCGCTCACCACGCCGACGACCGGCTCCCCGTCGACCAGCAGCGCGATCAGCGTCGCCCAGATCGGCACGCCGCGCACGAAGTTCTTGGTGCCGTCGATGGGATCGACCACCCACTGCCGTCCGCTGAATGCGGCGGCGCCGCCGAATTCCTCACCGAGCACCGAATCCGCCGGCCTGGCCTCGGACAGCACCTGCCGAATCGCCTTCTCCACGGCCAGATCGGCGTCCGACACCGGGGTCAGGTCCGGCTTGGCGTCGACCTTCAGGTCGAGCGCACCGAAGCGAGCCCGGGTGATGGCGTCGGCCGTGTCGGCCAGCCGCAGGGCGAGTTCGAGGTCGGAGGAGTACACAGCCACGCCCCGCACCCTATCGGCTGGGTACTCCACCCCAACCGCCGTCCCGGGAGGGATCGCCTCCGGGACGGCCGGGTTCAACCCAGCCTCCAGCACATCACCCCGGCTGCTCCGCACCGGCCGACAGACGCGTCGGAAACCGCACCTCCGCGCGATGGCCAGGGTGTTGTGGGGAGTGCTGCGGTGACCGAGCGTGCGAACCATGCCACCAGATGCGGCTGCGGAGCGCTCACGCCACCGGCAGTGACCTGGCCGCGGTCAACGCGCTTGCCCACCAGTGCAACTGGTCGAGCATCGCCGCAGCGGCGGCCGCGGGCTCGTCGGGTTCCAGCAACCGGCCTTCGCCGTCGAAGAGCAGGTAGTAGCGCGGGAACGAGACGTAATTGCGCACCGTGTGCGCGTTGAGTTCATTGAAGATCTGGCGCAGGTGCTCGATGGCGAGCAGGCCGCCGCTGGCTCCGCTGTAGCCGACGAAACCGATCGCTTTGGCGTCCCACTGGGTGAAATGCCAGTCGATGGCGGCCTTCAGCGAAGCGGGGACACTGCGGTTGTAGTCCGGCGTGACGATGACGAAAGCGTCGGCCGCCGTGAGCCGGCGGGTGAGATCGGTCATACCCGCAGGGCGCTGCGGGTCCGGATCCAGCGCCGGTGGGTCCGCGGGCAGTTCCAGTGGAAGCTGCGCCTCGGCCAGATCGATGACGTCCACTTCGAACAATCCGTGCCGCCGGGCCTGCTCGGTGAACCAGGTAGCCACAACGGGTCCGAAGCGTCCCTCCCGGACACTGCCGATGATCACCGCGAGCTTCAGTGGGGCGTTGGACATGCTTTTCCTCCTCGGAAGATCTCCCAGCGACCCTGATCGGCCGCTGATCCCAATCTCCGGCTCGCCGCCAGGCCGAGGGAGACCGCCGCAAGGGTGGTAGTGGCAGGGACACCCTCCGGCCGTTTTGCCTTGTTAGGTTCGTCAACGTGAGGGAGCATCAGCGAGCGAACCGAACACAGCGCGCCTTCGCGCACGACGCAGCCGAGCGCCAGCGAGGCGAGTTGTGAGGGAGCGTCAGCGAGCGAACCGACAACACAGCGCGCCTTCGCGCACGACGGAGCCGAGCGCCGGCGAGGCGGAGTCGTGAGCGATAACGAGCTCGGCCTCTTCCTGCGCACCCGCCGCGAGGCCGTCACGCCCGCTCAGGTCGGCCTGCCCACCGGACCGCGGCGGCGCACCCCCGGATTGCGCCGCGCCGAACTGGCCATGCTGGCCGGTGTGAGCGTGGAGTACGTGACCCGTCTCGAGCAGGGCCGCGACCGTCATCCGTCGCCGCCGGTGCTGTCCGCGCTGGCCGACGCGCTGCGGCTGAGCCCCGCCGAGCGCATCCACCTGCACCGGTTGAGCAAGTCCGTCGACAGCGGGTTCAGCTGCATGGGCGACGCGCAGCCGCTACGGGACGTGCGGCCAACGGTGCGCGCGATCCTGGACCGTCTCGAACCCGCGCCCGCCGTGGTGGTCAACCGCCTCACCGAAGTACTCGCCTACACCGACGGCTACCACCGGCTGATGGCGCCGACCGGCCTCTTCGCCGGGCCCGACACCCCGCCCAACCTGGCGCGTTCGGTGTTCTGCTGCGCAGACGCCCGGACCTGCTACGCGGACTGGGATCACGTCGCCGATGAGACGGTCGCCACGTTGAAACAAGGCCCGTTCCGCGCGGACCCGCATATCGCCGCGCTCGCGGACGAGCTCACCGTCACCATCGGTCCCGCGTTCACCGACCGCGTTGCCACCGTGCCCAGCTTGGCCGCCGCCACCGGCATCACCCGGCTCGCCCATCCCGATGCCGGTCCGCTCCGCCTTGCCTACGAAGTCCTCGATCTTTCCGCCGATGACGACCAGCAGGTGATCGTCTATCTCCCGGCGGACGACGCCACCGCCAGCGCGCTCGACGCCCTCACCGGTCGCCGCCCTGGCGCACTCCGCGCCGTCTCGGGCTGACCGAGCGACATCCCTCTGGTAAGCACCACAGCGACGGCTTCGGTCGGTCGCCGAGCGAACCACCGCAGTAATCATTCCGCACTGAGACGGCGATGACGCACCGCACAACGGTCCACCTTCCCGCCCAGGTCCTGCCTGCTACACCCTGCACCGAACTGATAGCTGGCTCACATCACGCCGAGCGATACCGCCGCTTACAGGAGGTGTCGCCGGACTACCGAGCCCAGTGGAGTTCGGCAATGTGCTCATCGCCAAGTGAACCCGGACGACTGGTGCCCGCAACGCTGCTCAGCGCACCCGGCCGACCACCACGCTCTGCACGCCGAATTCCAAACAGCAACTGCGCCAAGCGCGGCCGAGGTTTAGGGTAGGAAACCATGAGGCGTCCAGCACACCGCACCCGTGCGGTGCCAGGTGAGGGACGAGCGCAGCACCTCCCGGCGATCTGCCCGCTCAGACCGCCATCGAGGCCGCTCAGCCGTGCCGGTGCCCTGCCGTGTCATTCCGCGCGCACTCGTGTGCTGCGCCCGTCGAGGGGCAGCTAGGCTTGACGATCGTGCATCCTGACGTTTCCGCTGATCTCGCCGAACTCGACGCCACGCTCAAGACGGTCGAATCGGTCCTCGACATCGACGAGCTACGCCGTCGTATCGACGAGCTCGAGCACCAGGCCGCCGACCCCGACCTGTGGAACGACCAGGACCACGCGCAGCGGGTCACCAGTGAGCTCTCGCACGCCCAAGGTGAGCTGCGCCGGGTCGAGGAGCTGCGCCAGCGCCTGGACGACCTGCCGGTGCTCTACGAGCTGGCCGAGGAGGAAGAGGGCGAGGCCAAGGCCACCGCGATCGCCGAGGCCGACGCCGAGCGCGCCGCGCTGCACGGTGACGTGGAGGCGATGGAGGTCCGCACGCTGCTGTCGGGTGAATACGACAAGCGCGACGCGCTGGTGAACATCCGTTCCGGCGCGGGCGGCGTGGACGCCGCCGACTGGGCCGAGATGCTGATGCGCATGTACATCCGCTGGGCCGACCGGCACAAGTACGGGGTCGAGGTCTACGACACCTCCTACGCCGAAGAGGCGGGCATCAAGAGCGCCACCTTCGCGGTGAAGTCGCCATACGCCTACGGCACCTTGTCGGTGGAGATGGGCACGCACCGCCTGGTCCGGATCAGCCCGTTCGACAACCAGGGCCGTCGCCAGACCTCCTTCGCCGAGGTCGAGGTGCTACCCGTGGTGGAGACCACCGACCACATCGAGGTGCCCGAGACGGAGATCCGCGTCGACGTGTACCGCTCGTCGGGTCCTGGCGGCCAGAGCGTCAACACCACCGACTCCGCGGTCCGTATCACCCACATTCCCACCGGCATCGTGGTCACCTGCCAGAACGAGAAATCCCAGCTGCAGAACAAGATCTCGGCCATGCGCGTGCTGCAGGCCAAGCTCTTGGAGCGCAAGCGGCAGGAGGAGCGCGCCGAGATGGACGCGCTGAAGACCAACGAGGGCGCGTCCTGGGGCAATCAGATGCGCTCCTACGTGCTGCACCCGTACCAGATGGTCAAGGATCTGCGGACGAACCACGAGGTCAACAATCCGTCGGCGGTGCTCGACGGCGACATCGACGGGTTCATCGAGTCCGGTATCCGCTGGCGAATGCGAGAGCAGGCGAGCTAGATGAATGTCGCTGGAATCCAGGCGATCGCCTCCACCGGTTTCACTACGTGGCTACGCGGTTCGGGCCTGGAGATCGTGCTGCTCATTCTCGGGGCTGTGCTGTTCAGCCGGTTCGCCACGTATGTCAGGGACCGGATCACCCGCAAGATCGACGCCGGATTCCACGGCGGCGATGCGCTGGTGCGCACCGAGGCGGCCAAACATCGTCATGCGCTGGCCCAGGTGATCACGTGGGTGGTGCTGACCATCGTCTACGTGCTGATCACCATGGAGGTGCTGCGGCGGCTCGGCTTCGCCGTCACCGGCCTGGTCGCGCCCGCCGCGGTGCTCGGCGCCGCGCTCGGCTTCGGCGCGCAGCGCATCGTGCAGGACATCCTCGCCGGGTTCTTCCTGATCACCGAGCGGCAGTACGGATTCGGCGATGTGGTCCGCATCGCGGTGACTGGAGCCGCGGAGCAGGCCGAGGGTACGGTCGAGGACGTCACGCTGCGGATCACCACGTTGCGCAACGCGGACGGTGAGGTGATCACCGTGCCCAACGGCCAGATCGTGAAAGTCACGAATCTGTCGAAGGATTGGGCGCGCGCCGCGATCGACGTGCCGGTGGCCGCGAGCGCTGACATCACCAGGGTCAACGAGATCCTGCACGAGGTCGGTACAAAGGCGTACGCGGACGGTCGTCTGAAGCCACTGCTGCTGGACGAGCCCACTGTCATGGGTGTCGAAGACCTCACCGTAGACCAGATGAACATCCGAATGGTTGCCCGCACGTTGCCGGGCAAACAATTCGAAGTCGGACGCGAACTGCGGGTGCGGATTGCCGCAGCCTTGCGCCGGGAGGGAATCAGTGAGACCGCGTAGATCGACGGCGATCCTCATGGCCAGTTGGGTCGCCACCTTCGTGCTGTACGTATTCGTCAAACCAGAGGAAACGACCACCGTGCCGACCACGCTGGTCAACGCCATTCCGGCGGCGGTGCTATCCGATCAGCCGAGCCCCTGATCCGAGCGGACCGACCGCC
Organism: Nocardia amamiensis NBRC 102102; assembly: GCF_001612745.1. Taxonomy (GTDB): domain Bacteria; phylum Actinomycetota; class Actinomycetes; order Mycobacteriales; family Mycobacteriaceae; genus Nocardia; species Nocardia amamiensis. Next base: position 28,062 of record NZ_BDBA01000003.1, read on the forward strand.
GCCACGCTGTCACCCACGGTTGACGACACCGGCCGCGCGCGGTTGCTGGTTACACTGGCTCCCCGTGATCACCATGCGGAACGTGACCAAGTCGTATCCGACCTCGACGCGACCCGCGCTGGACAACATCACCGTCGATGTGGGCAAGGGCGAGTTCGTCTTCATCATCGGACCGTCCGGCTCGGGTAAGTCGACCTTCATGCGGTTGCTGCTCAAAGAGGAGTCCCCCACCTCCGGCGAGATCCGGGTCGCCGACTTCCGGGTGGACCGGTTGCCGGGCCGCAAAGTGCCCAAACTGCGCCAGCGCATGGGATGCGTCTTCCAGGACTTCCGGCTGCTGCAGCAGAAGACGGTCTACGAGAACGTGGCGTTCGCGCTGGAGGTGATCGGCAAACGACGCCAGTTCATCCACCGCACGGTCCCCGAGGTGCTCGACATGGTTGGCCTCGGAGGTAAGGCCGACCGGCTGCCGAGCGAGCTTTCCGGCGGCGAACAGCAGCGTGTGGCGATCGCGCGCGCGTTCGTGAACCGGCCGCTGGTGCTGCTGGCCGATGAACCGACCGGCAACCTCGATCCCGACACCAGCGCCGACATCATGATGCTGCTGGAGCGGATCAACCGCATCGGTACCACGGTGGTGATGGCCACCCACGACAACCACATCGTCGACGCGATGCGCAGGCGGGTGGTGGAGCTCGATCGCGGCCGCTTGGTGCGCGACGAGGCGACCGGAGTCTACGGGGTGGGCCGGTAATGCGTGCGAGTTTCCTTTTCGGCGAGGTCTCGGCTGGTCTGCGCCGCAATGTCACGATGACCATCGCGATGATCCTGACCACCGCGGTCTCGCTCACCATGCTCGGTGGCGGTCTGCTCGCGGTGCGCATCGCGGACAAGACCGAGCAGTACTTCCTGGACCGCCTCGAGGTGCGGCTGTATCTCACCGAGGACGTCTCGGCCAACGACCCGGACTGCTCGCAGGACCCGTGCCGAGCGCTGATGGCCGATCTGAAGGCGACCGGCGGCGTGGAATCGGTCCAGTTCCTCAACCGGGACGAGGCGATCCGCGAGGCCAAGGAGAAGACCTTCAAAGACCAGCCCGAGCTGGCCAAGTACGTCAGCGAGACGCCGCTGCCCGCGTCGCTGCGCGTGAAGATGAAGAACGCGCAGCTGTATCCGACGATCTACGAGAAGTTCTACGATCGGCCCGGCGTCGGCATGGTGCGCAACGACAAGGACATCGTGGACCGGCTGGTCAGCCTGTTCGACGGATTGCGCAACGCGGCATTCGGCCTGGCCGTGCTGCAAGCGCTGGCCGCGTTGCTGCTGATCGCGAACATGGTGCAGATCGCCGCGTTCACCCGGCGCACCGAGGTCGGCATCATGCGGTTGGTCGGCGCCACGCGCTGGTACACCCAGCTGCCGTTCCTGCTCGAGGCGGTAGCCGCGGCGCTGGCCGGTTCGGTGCTCGCGATGCTCGGCCTGCTGGCCGCCCGCCCACTGGTGATCGACCGCGCGCTCGGCGACCTGTTCGCCAGCAAGGTCTTCCCACGCATCACCGGCGAGGACATCGCGACGACCGCGCTGGTCATCGCCCCGGTCGGCATCGTGTTCGCCGCACTGACGGCCTACGGAACGTTGCGGTACTACGTCCGGGAATGATCTCTTGGCCGGAGGTCGCTGTTCAACCAGCTCGGCCCGTCCAGGTAGCGAAGGCAGTTTGCCGCCCGGACTGCCAGGTGCGTCACAGCACCAAGTCGGTCAGCTGGTTCCAGTCGAGTTCGATCCGGATCGGTAGATCTACGGCAAACGCTGTGCCGGGCTTCAGGACGCGGGCAAGTCGGTAGTGTCCGACGCTGTGGTCGAGGCCATGGGTCTCGATCGAGGTCACGTCGCTATCCGACACGCTGACCAGCCAGTACCAGGGGATGCCAGCGGCGGCGTACTCGCCCATCTTCTCGAGCCGGTCGGTTTTGACATGGCTGGGCGAGATGACCTCGACGGCGATCTTCAGATGCCGCGCTGGCACCGGTCGGACATCCGCCGGTACACATTCGAACAGCGCGACGTCGGGACGTCGAATGGTCGCTCGGGGCACCTCCCAGAGCACCACATCGAAATCGTGGTTGGCGTCAAGGCACGCCGAAGGGTCTTCGCCCATGTAATCGCGGGCCGCCGTCTCCAGCATCGCGAGCAGCCGGTGGACCGCTTTCTGGTGTGCCCGGGTCGGTGATTCGCAGCGAACCGCATCGCCGTTCACCACCTCCACCAGGCGGCAGAACTCATCGGGGAGCTCGCGCCAGATGTCGACCGTGATCGGCTCGGGCTGGACGTTGTCCGGTCGGGCCCAGTCGAAGATCGCTGACATGAGTCGGATTCTAGCTGCGGCAATGCAATCGGCCGCTCATGTCGGCGTTGCCCGCCGATCCGCCGCATATTCTGCATCTCGACGCCTTTCTTACTCTGAAGTAAGATAGCCTTACTCAAGAGTAAGATTGCTGGGAACAGACCGCACCACCCCGAGAAACAGGTAGATGATGAGCACTCGAGACAGCGCAACGAAGCGACGTCCTGACACGTCCGCGGTCGGCCTGAACCAACCCAAGCGGGATTGGATGGGCGCGGCGATGCGAGTCATGACGACCATCACCGGGTCGGAACTGGCCGAGAAGTACAACCTGCGCAAGCCGATCCAGCGCGTCACCTACGAGGGCACCAAGACCGGCTTCCGCACGCTCGGCGCCGCGACCCGCGCGTTCGCCACGGTCGCAGGCACCGGAGCGCCCAAGCGCCTGGCGGCGAACGAGGCGAAGAACAAGAACTATTTCGACCTCACCCCGACCGACGAGCAGCAGATGATCGTCGAGACGGTGCAGGAATTCGCCGCCGAGATCCTGCGCCCGGCCGCCTACGAGGCCGACAACGCCGCCAAGGCGCCGCGCGATCTGCTGGAGCGGGCCGCCGAGCTCGGCATCACCCTGATCAACGTGCCGGAGGAGCTCGAGGGCGCTGCCGCCGAGCGCGGCGCGGTCACCAACTCGATGGTCGCCGAGGCGCTGGCGCACGGCGACATGGGCCTGGCGCTGCCCATCCTGGCGCCGAGCGGCGTCGCGGTCGCGCTCGCGCAGTGGGGCAGCGATGCGCAGCAGAAGACCTACCTGCCGTCGTTCACCGGGGAGAACGTGCCGCAGGCTTCGGTCGTGATCAGCGAGCCGCGCGCCCTGTTCGACCCGTTCGCGCTGCAGACGAAGGCGGTGCGCTCGCCCAGCGGCTACCGGATCTCGGGCGTGAAGTCCCTGGTACCCGCCGCTGCCGACGCCGAACTGTTCCTGGTCGCCGCCGAGCTGGACGGCCGTCCCGCGCTGTTCATCGTCGAGTCCGACGCACCCGGCCTGGTCGTCGAGGCCGACCCGAGCATGGGGCTGCGCGCGGCTGGGCTGGGCCGGGTGATCCTGGACAACGTCGCGGTCGGCGCGGACGCCATCCTGGGCGATGGTGACGCCAAGTCCCGCGCCGAGGACTACGCCGACGCGGTGCGCCTGGCCCGCCTGGGGTGGGCCTCGCTCGCCGCAGGCACCGGACAGGCCGTGCTGGACTACGTGATCCCGTATGTGAACGAGCGCGAAGCGTTCGGCGAGCCGATCTCGCACCGCCAGGCAGTGGCGTTCATGGTCGCCAACATCGCGATCGAACTCGACGGCCTGCGGCTGGTGACCCTGCGTGGCGCCTCCCGCGCGGAGCAGGGCCTGTCCTTCGGCCGGGAGGCCGCGCTGGCCCGCAAGCTCGCCGCCGACAAGGGCATGCAGATCGGCCTGGACGGCGTGCAGCTGCTCGGCGGCCACGGCTACACCAAGGAACACCCGGTCGAGCGCTGGTACCGCGACCTGCGGGCCATCGGCGTCGCCGAAGGTGTCGTGCTCGTCTAACCGGCCCGTTCCGTTTTCAGGAGACCTCACCCATGATCAACCTCGAACTCCCCAAGAAGCTGCGGGCCAGCGCGAACCAGGCCCATCAGGTCGCCAAGGAGATCTTCCGCCCGATCTCGCGCAAGTACGACCTCGGCGAGCACGACTACCCCGTCGAGCTGGACACCATGGCCGCCATGGTCGAAGGTCTGGCCGATTCCGGCACCCAGAAGATCGGCGGCGCGGCCGGTGGCCGCGCGGCGGACAGCGAGAGCGACCGCCACGCCACCGAACTGCTCGGGAACACCAACGGCGGCAATATGTCCGCGCTGCTCAACGCGCTGGAGACCTCGTGGGGCGACGTCGGCCTCATGCTGTCGATCCCCTACCAGGGCCTGGGCAACGCGGCGATCGCGGCCGTCGCCACCGACGAGCAGCTCGAGCGCTTCGGCAAGGTGTGGGCCTCGATGGCGATCACCGAGCCGTCCTTCGGCTCCGACTCCGCCGCCGTGTCCACCACCGCTGTGCTCGACGGCGACGAGTGGGTGCTCAACGGCGAGAAGATCTTCGTCACCGCGGGCCAGCGCTCGACCCACATCGTGGTCTGGGCCACGCTCGACAAGAGCGTCGGCCGCGCGGCGATCAAGTCGTTCGTCGTGCCGCGCGACGCCCCGGGTCTGTCGGTGGCGCGGCTCGAACACAAGCTCGGCATCAAGGCCTCCGACACCGCGGTGCTGCTGCTGCAGGACTGCCGGATTCCGAAGGACAACATCCTCGGCAGCCCGGAAGTCAACGTGGAGAAGGGTTTCGCCGGGGTCATGCAGACCTTCGACAACACCCGCCCCCTGGTGGCCGCGATGGCGGTCGGAGTCGCCCGCGCCGCGCTCGAGGAGCTGCGCTCGATCCTGACCGCTGCGGGCGTCGAGATCTCCTACGACACCCCGGCGAACAACCAGCACGCCGCCGCGGCCGAGTTCCTGCGGATGGAAGCCGATTACGAGGCCGCCTACCTGCTCGCCCTGCGCGCGGCATGGATGGCCGACAACAAGAAGCCCAACTCGCTCGAGGCGTCCATGTCAAAGGCGAAGGCGGGCCGCACCGGCACCGACATCACCCTGAAAGCCGTGGAACTGGCCGGCGCGGTCGGTTACTCGCAGCGCACGCTGCTGGAGAAGTGGGGCCGCGACTCGAAGATCCTCGACATTTTCGAAGGCACCCAGCAGATCCAGCAACTCATCGTGGCGCGGCGTGTCCTGGGCAAGACCAGCGCCGAGCTGAAGTGACGCTGAATTAGACAGTGGGACAATGCGATCCGGTGCGGTGTTCGACTCGCACCGGATCTCTGTCACGGCCACGATCCGGAGCTACCCGGGGTTATCACGGCAGGTCACCGGTCTTCAGATGGACGCGGGCGGCGACCGCCCCCAGACCACGGTGGACGCAGGCGGTCCGAATGCGGAGAGCATCAACCGGATTTCGTGCTCGCGCGACTATGGACCTCGAGCCGCATGCTCCGTAGCCTTCGCACACATGTGGAGCATCGTCGTCATCGCCATTGTCAGCTGCATTGTGATCGCAGCGGGATTCGCCAAGGGGCTGCCCTGAGGCCGATTGCAGCAGTCCGCGGCGGGCTCGCGGCGGCCGATTCGAGGCACCGGCCGCCCGCGTAACCAATTACCGGTCGCCCTCACCAGCGCCCGGCGCCGCTCCCGCGGCAACGTACCCGGCGGTGGCGAGCAGCTGGCCGATCTGCTCATAGGTGGCCCGCTCGCGTGGCGCGAGCGTCGCGAGGCCGTCCACGTAGCGGTTGAACATGCAGAACGCGGCGGCGACCAGGACCGCGTCGTGGATGTCCTCGTCTTTGGCGCCCGCCGCGCGAGCGTTCTCGACATCGTCCGGGGTGACGTCGAGGCCCGACTGGCGCACCTTGTCCGCGATCCGGAGCAGCGCGCGCAGTTTCGGATCGATGGCCGCGGACTCCACGTCCTCGATGACGGCGTCGATCGCGTCGCGACCGCCCTCCACCAGCACCGCCGCGGTCGCCGCGTGCGACTGTGTGCAGAAGTAGGTCTTGTTACGCGAGGACACGAACGCGGCGATGGTTTCCCGCTCCCCCGGGCTGAGCGGCGAGGACCCGCGCAGCAGAGTCTGCGCGAATTCGCTCAGCGCCGCCCCGGTTTCGGGTTTGAAGGCGAACAGACCCCGAATACCGGGCAGATCGCCGGGGACATCGATGAATGGTTCACGGTCCCTCTGGTCGGACATTGGCCGCGTCTCCCTTCGAGCGGTCTCGAGCCGTTGCGAGAGTAGCGCGCCCGCCCGGCGACACAGGACAAAAAGGACAGAATCGAGTCCGTGACCCACCGTCCACGAAATCCGTAACCCGCCTGGGACCGATTTGTCTGATTTCGCTGTGACCTGTCACACTCCGCACTGCTACGGTGGCGGACAACACGCCGTACTGGTTCGCTAGGTCGAGTACCGACGCGAGGGTTTTGTGGAGGTTTTTTCGACATGAAAATGGCGCACACGCTGGAGTTCGTGAAGGCGTTAGGGGTGCTGCGCACTGCGGGCGTCAGTGATCCCAAGAAGCCGCTGGAGACGCTGCGGACGATGAAGGAGTCGAAGATCCTCGGCCCGCAGGCGACGCTGATCCGGCACTCCGCGCGAGTGGCACCGGACGCGCCGGCCATCGCCGACGAGGCGGGCACATTGTCGTACCGCGAGGTCGACGAGCAGTCGACCGCGATCGCCCGTGGGCTGCTTGCCGCGGGCATCACCGAGGGCACGGTGATCGGTGTCCTGGCGCGCGACCACCGCGGCCTGATCCTGTCCATGGCCGCCGCGGGCAAACTCGGCGTCCGGGTGGCGCTGATGAACACCGGATTCGCCAAACCGCAGTTCGCCGAGGTGTGCGCGCGCGAGAACGTCAAGGCGGTGCTGCACGACAGCGAATTCCTCGGCCTGCTCGACGCCCTGCCCGCCGACATGCCGCGCTACCTCACCTGGGTCGACGAGGGCGCCGCACTGCCCGCGGGCGCGCAGACGCTCGACGACCTGGCCGCGGCCAACTCGACCGAGCCGCTGCCCGCGCCGAGCAAGCCCGGCGGCTTCATCATCCTGACCAGCGGCACCACCGGCCTGCCGAAGGGCGCGCCGCGTACCAAGGTCACCCCGCTGTCCACGGCGCAGTTCGTGGACCGCATCCCCTTCCCGCAGCGCGGCACCATGATGATCGTGTCGCCGATCTTCCACAGCACCGGTCTGGCCACCTGGCTGGTCGGCACGGCCCTGGCCAACAAAGTGGTGATGCGCCGCCGCTTCGACGCCGAGGCCACGCTGAAGGCGATCGCCGACCACCAGGTCGACATGCTGGTTGCGGTGCCGACCATGCTGCACCGGATGACCGAACTGGATCCGGCGATCCGGGCGAAGTACGACACCTCCTCGCTGAAGGTGATCATGCTGGCCGGTTCGGCGCTGTCGCCCGAGCTCACGATCAAGGCCACCGAGGCATTCGGACCGGTTCTCTACAACCTCTACGGCTCCACCGAATGCGCGGTCGCGACCGTGGCCAACCCGGAGGACCTCGCCCTGGCACCCGGCACCGTCGGACGCCCGCCGATCACCTGCGAGGTGCGGCTCTTCGACGACAACGACCAGCAGGTCACCGCGATCAACACCACCGCGCGCATCTTCATCCGCAGCGGCGCACCGTTCGAGGGCTACACCGACGGCCGCACCAAGCAGGTCATCGACGGCTTCATGTCCAGCGGCGACGTCGGCCATTTCGACGAGAACGGCCTGCTCATGGTGGACGGCCGCGACGACGACATGATCGTCTCCGGCGGCGAGAACGTCTTCCCGCAGGAGGTGGAGAACCTGCTGCTGGAGCGGCCCGACGTCTTCGACGTCGCGGTGGTCGGCGTGGACGACGTGGAATTCGGCAAGCGACTGCGCGCCTTCGTCGTCCCGGAGCCGGGCCACACGCCCGACGGCGAGGAGATCAAGTCCTACGTCAAGAACAACCTGGCGCGCTACAAGGTGCCGCGTGAGGTGGTCTTCCTCGACGACCTGCCGCGCAACGCGACCGGCAAGCTGCTGCGCCGCGTGCTGGTGGACTACGAGGTCAAGGCCTGATCGACGGATAGGCGCGGTGGGATGGCGTCAGCCGTTCCACCGCCCAGCGCCGCAGATCGAACACAGGCCGTTACCCGCGGGTAGGAATCCGTGAGATACATGACACTTTCGGTCACAGGAGCTTGCTACTGTTAGCGGCAGCACTGGCCCTCGAAATTGCGGCCCGCACCACTCGGATGACCGCCGGGTGCGCCGCCGGAAGGTTGTCGATGTCTCTCTCCCTGCCCCCACTGGCCGATACTGCCCGCAAGGCGGGTGACCTGGCCCTTGGCGTGAACGTGATGGTGAAGCGGCGGTTGTTCAATCCGCTGCGCCCGGACCATGCGGCGCGCTCGGCGCGCAACGTGCTGAAATTCGGGCCGTTCGCCGGGGTCGTCATGCACGCCGCGCAGACCAGGCCGCACGCCGCGGCCATCGTCGACGAGCGCGGCGAGCTGACCTTCGGCGAGCTCAACGAGCAGTCCAACGCCTTCGCCCGAGGGTTGCAGGCCCAAGGCATCAATCCCGGTGACGTGGTGGCGATCCTCGCCCGTGACCACCGCGGCATGGTGCTGAGCATGCTGGCCACCGGCAAGCTCGGCGTGCGCGCGGTGCTGATGAACACCGGTTTCGCCAAACCGCAATTCGCCGACGTGGCCGAGCGCGAACACGTGAAAGCGGTGCTGCACGACAGCGAGTTCGTCGACCTGATGAGCGCCATCCCCGCCGCGATCCCGCGCATCCTCACCTGGGTCGACGAGGCCGACAATGTCGATCCGTCGATTCCGACCATCGAGACGCTCAGCACGGGCGGCTCCACCGCGCCGCTGCCCCCGCCTGCCAAGCCGGGCGGCATGGTCATCCTGACCAGCGGCACCACCGGAACTCCGAAGGGCGCACCTCGCGACCGGGTGAGCCCGTTCGCCTCCGCCCAGTTCCTCGACCGGGTGCCGCTGCCCAACAACGGCACCATGCTCATGGCGGCGCCGATCTTCCACGGCACCGGACTCTCCCAGTTCACCCTGGGTCTCGCCCTGGGCAACCGGGTGATCTTCCAGCAGCGCCGGTTCAACCCCGAGCAGACCCTGGCCAATATCGCCCGGTTCAAGGCGGATTCGCTGGTGGTGGTGCCCACCATGCTGCAGCGCATCCTGGATCTGGACGAGGACGTGCTGGCAAAGTACGACGTGAGCAGCATCAAGGTGATCTTCGCGGCGGGCTCGGCAATCCCGCCGGACGTGGTGACCCGCGCGCTGGACCACTTCAACGACAGCCTCTACAACCTCTACGGCTCCACCGAATGCGCCGTCATGACCGTCGCGACTCCCGAGGACATGCGCAAGGCGCCGACCACCGCGGGCAAGCCCCCGGTCGGCATCCGGATCGTGCTGCTGGACGAGAACCGCAAGCCGATCACGCAGCCGAACGTCACCGGAACCATCTTCGTGGACAACGGCTTCGCCTTCACCGGCTACACCGACGGCCGCACCAAGGAGATGGTCGACGGCATGATGTCCAGCGGTGACGTCGGACATTTCGACGCCGACGGCCTGCTCTACATCGACGGACGCGACGACGACATGATCGTCTCCGGCGGCGAGAACGTCTTCCCGCTCGAAGTGGAGAACCTCATCGCGGGCCGCGACGACATCTTCGAAGCCGCGGTGGTCGGCGTGGACGACCGCGAGTTCGGCAAGCGGCTGCGCGCCGTCGTCGTGCCCGGCCCCGACTCCAAACGCGACCCGCAGGAGATCAAGGACTACGTCCGGGCGAACCTGGCCCGCTACAAGGTCCCGCGTGAGGTGATCTTCCTCGACGAGCTGCCCCGCAACGCGACCGGCAAGCTGCTGCGCAAGCCGCTGATCGAGATGGAGGTCGACGCGGGCTGATCGGTTCGTGTCGCGAGGAGCGGCGGCGCGGCGTCCGCGTCGCCGCGCCTGCCGATAACTCTGTGCGTCCGCGACAACGACACGTACAACATCGCCGCGGGCCGTCCGACCGCACTTCATCGAGCCCGCTGGGCGCCGATGCCGATCTTCGACCGGTAGCCGGAGCGCTGTCGGTGACCTGACGACCCTATGTCGAGGATTGTGTGCAAGCAGTCGGCTATCATCAGCGGGTGATCGAGATCGACCGGCCTGCCGCGGGACGACGCGGCGCCGTCGCGCGAGTGCGCGGTGGTTCGGCCGGTGCGATCTCCGGCGCGATCTCCGTTGCGGCACATGGGTGGGCGTCCGGCGGAATGCCGCCCGATACCACCACGCTGGCGCTGCTCGCCGCCGCCTCCGCCGTGGTCGGCGCCTTGGTGGCCGGTCTGGCCCCGCTGCGCGAGTCCTCGGCCGGGCTGGTCGCGGCGCTCGTGGCCGGGCAGCTCCTGGGTCACTTCACCATGGGCATCAACTCGGGACACATGCATCACGGTGATGCCCAGCTGACCCCGACCATGCTCACCGCACACCTGTTCGCGGCGCTCGTGGCCTCCGTCGTGATCCGTGGTGCGGAGGCCGCGTACCAGGCCGGTACGGCGGTGCTGTGCCGCGTTCTGCCGGTGCGCCACATTCCGCCCGTGGTCGCGGATCGGGCTCCGCTGCGTACGGACCACCGCGACCGCGTCATCCTGCGTGTGTTTACCGCGGAATCGCTGCGCACGCGCGGTCCGCCGCTTCCGGTCGCTCTCTGATCTTTCCCATCCCCGGTGCAACGAGCGCCGTGGGCTGAGCGTTGCTCATGCTCACGGTCTTTCACCGTGCAGCACAGCGTCATCCGCACCCCGTGCCCATCCCTGGGCGTGCGGGGGACGTAGTTGCGCGGGTTCGCACGGCAATTCCACGTACCCCTGCGATACAGCGCCTCCGCAAGGTGAGCGCACCTGCCGTACACCTCGGCCAACACGTTGGTCGCCGAACGCAGTTCGCGACGCGAACATCGGCCGTGTGCGAGGTACGCGCTGTCCGCCATCGGCAGAGCACTTCATTGCGCATCGGCCACCAGGACAGCGGCCTGCTTCCCGCCCGGGTTCCCGACCTCAGAAACGAAACGACCGTGAGTTCAACCGAAATAACCACTTCCGACGACTTACCGGTGGCGTCGGACGCCCCCGCCGCCACCCGCCGGTCCACGCGCAACGGCCTCTACGCGCTCACCATGCGGCTGCACTTCTACGCAGGTGTGTTCGTCGGACCGTTCATCCTGATCGCGGCCCTCACCGGCGCGCTCTACGCGATCTCGCCGACACTCGAGTCGATCACGTCGCGCGACCTGCTGACGGTCACGCAGACCGGAACACCGAAGCCGCTCCAGGAGCAGGTCAGTGCCGCCGTCGCCACCCAGCCGGACTTGCAGCTGGTGGCGGTCGCCCCGGCACCGGGCCCACAGGACACCACCCGAGTGCTGTTCAGCGACCCCTCGCTGGGCGAGTCCGAGCGGCGGGCGGTGTTCGTCAACCCTTACACCGCAGTTCCGGTCGGCGATTCCGTCGTCTACGGCAGCTCGGGAGCACTGCCGATGCGCACCTGGATCGACAAACTGCACCGGGACCTGCACCTGGGCGAGCCAGGCCGGATCTACAGCGAACTCGCCGCATCCTGGCTGTGGATCGTTGGCCTGGCCGGTCTGGTCATCTGGGTGCGCCGCGTACGCAGCCGGCGCGCGCGCAACGGCTGGGGTTGGCTGTTCGCGGCCGATCGGTCGCAACGCGCGCGCGGGCGCACGCTGAATTGGCACGGTGCGGTGGGCATGTGGGTACTGCCGCTGGCGCTGCTGCTGTCGGTCACCGGCATGACCTGGTCGACATACGCGGGTGAGAACATCGCTGAGCTGCGTAAGCAGTTGAGCTGGACGACACCGGCAGTCAGCACTGCCCTGCCTGGAAGCACTGCGCCCAAGCATGATTCGGGTTCCGATCATCACCGGGGCGGCCATGTCGAGCACACGCCCGCCGACCCGGCCGACCGGATCGCCCAGCTGGATCGGGTGTTCGCGACCGCCCGCGCCGAGGGCATCGCCCAAGCGGCCGAGGTCGCGATCCCGGCCGCACCCGGGAAGGCATTCGCGGTGAAGGAACGCCGGATGCCCGGCACCTACACCGTCGACGCCGTCGCGGTCGACGGCGCTACCGGCACGGTCACCGATCGCCTCGCCTACGCCGACTGGCCGCTGATGGCCAAGCTCACCAATTGGGGCATCCAGTTCCACATGGGTCTGATGTTCGGACTGTTCAACCAGCTGTTGCTGCTCGCGGCGATGATCGGCCTGATCACCGTGATCGTGCGCGGCTACCTCCTGTGGTGGCGCAGGCGACCGACTCGCGACGCGGGACGGTTCGCCATGGGCCGGGCTCCGCGGCGCGGCGCGTTGCGCCAGAGCTCGCCGTGGCTGGCCGTTCCGCTGTTGGGCGCAGCGCTGGTGGTCGGCTGGTTCGTCCCGCTGGTCGGGTTGAGCCTGCTCGCCTTCCTCGCCGTCGACATCCTGCTCGGCCTCGTCGGACGGCTGCGCGCCACCTCGTAGTTCACACATCCACCGGGCGAAGGCCCGTTCCTTCTACGACCTACCAAACGTCATAGGTATGGCCGTCGTACAGCCATGCCTCGAAAACCAAGGACTTCCAATGCAGATCACGAAACTAGCCCTGGCCGCCGCGTTCACCACCGCCGCGGTGAGCATTGCCGCGGGGACGAGCTCCGCCGCTCCCGCTCCCGTCGACGCCACGTCCGTCGAGGTTGCGTCCGGCGAAGGCGCGTCCACGGAGGCTGATCCCGGCGAGGCCGATTCCGCCAAGGCCGAAGCCGTCGGCTTCACCGCCTACGCCACCGAAACCTCCAGCGTCATCACCACCGACGCCGGTTCGCTGGTGGTCGAGGACCACACGCTGAAGATCAAAGCCGCAGACGGCACCGTCATCGCGGGAACGCCCCTGACCTTCCGTATCGATGACTTCGAATTCCCCATCGCCGCACAGATTTCCGACCGCACCGCCACACTGACCCCGCAGTTCGACATGGCGCACGCCACCTACAAGCCGGTCGCCCTCCCCTTCGAGGACAAGGCCCCCTGGAAGACCGAATACGACCGCGAACAGGCCGCCTGGTCCCGCATGACCAGCACCATCGGCATGGGCGCCTCCATCGGCACCCTGGTCGGCGGCATCGGCGGCGCCTCGGTCGGCTGCATCCTCGGCGGCATCGCCGGAGCCACCATTGCCGCCGCCACCATCGCAGGCATGTTCGGCCCGTTCATCCCGGCCGCCGCCGTCGGCTGCCTCGGCGGCATCGTCGCGATCGGCGCCCTGGGCACGCTCGCCGGTCAGATCCTGGTCACCGCCCCGGTCGCCATCGGCGCGGCAATCCAGTACTTCACCACAGTCAACTCGCCCATGCCGAGCAAGCCGGCCGAACCGCAGAAGTAGTGGAGTGCCCCGGCTGGCAGCCGGGGCTATCTCACACACCAATAGGCCTCGGTACCGAGACAGCACTGTCTCGGGCCGGCCATGCCTACGGGGCCCAGGCAATGGTCGGACCCAGGGTTCTGCAGGTCCGGCTCTCGCGATGAGGACCGGGAGACGCGTTCAGAACCGTAGTTCGCGGACGGTGTTGAGGTCGATGCCGTGCCTGGCGTAGATCTTGATCGTGTTCTCGCCGGTGAGGTCGGCTTCGCTGTATCCGAGCAGTTCGGCTATGCGGATCACTTCATCCTTGGTCGCGGCTTCGATCTCCAGGTACGGCGGGATCCGCGGCCAGGTGTCGATCTCGACCTGTGCGCCATCGAGTGCGAAGCTGATCCGCTTGGTTTCCTGGTAGGACTTCGCGGTGAAGCCCAGCATTTCGAGCAGGGCGTTGGTGGCGGTGAAGTCGTCGACGCTCACCTCGACTTCGTGGGTGCCGTCGATGGCGTCGCTGGTGATCTGCTTGACGGCGAGGGTGGTTCCGTCTCCATTGTCACGCAGCCTGATCCATTTCGACTCATCGCCGGGCGCGATGTCGTATACGTAGCGGCGCATGAACCGTTCACCCAATTTGCGGCCGCCCTTGTTCAGGATGTGCCGTTCGATGGTGTCGGGGTCGATGCCGAGGATCTTGGCTTCGTGCTCGATGGGCACTCTTGGCTCCTAGTCAGGTTGGTCGGTGGGCTGAATCTATCCGGCACGCCGGGTGGCGAGCCGCAGATCCACGATCCACGGATGGGGACTGACGGGGGCTTGCCGCCGGAGATCGGGGAACGTTTGCGCGCACCAGGCAGACAGCCGGGGTTCCCGCTGGCTGAGTTGGCGGTGCGGATATCGCGCGGACGGCGATCAGAGGCCGGACTGGACGCCGAGGTCGGCAAGCAAGCCGCGCACGCGTTGTTCGATCTCGTCGCGGATCGGGCGGACCGCTTCGAGGCCCTGGCCCGCCGGGTCATCGAGTTTCCAGTCCAGATACTGCTTTCCGGGGAAGTAGGGGCAGGCGTCCCCGCATCCCATCGTGATCACCACATCGGATGCTTGCACTGCCTCGGTGGTGAGCACCTTGGGGACTTCTGCGGACATATCGATGCCGATCTCCCGCATCGCCTCGACCGCAATCGGATTGATCTGATCGGCTGGGGCGGAGCCTGCCGAACGGACCTCGACGCGGTCGCCGGAGAGGTGGGTGAGGAAGGCTGCGGCCATTTGGGAGCGGCCCGCGTTGTGGACACAGACGAATAGGACGCTGGGCTTGGAAACCATTGGTGGTGGGTGGCCTTTCAGGGCGCGGGGGCGTCGAGTTCGGTGAGCAAGGCGCGGACGCGGGTTTCGATGAGGTCGCGGATCGAGCGGACGACCTCTAGCGGCTGGTTGTCCGGATCGGTCAGCTCCCAGTTCTCGTAGCGGCGTCCGGGGTAGATGGGGCAGGCGTCGCCGCAACCCATGGTGACGATGACGTCGGCGGCTCGCAGGATTTCCTCGGTCCAGGGTTTGGGATATTCGCGCGCGATGTCGATGCCGAGCTCGGCCATCGCCTCGATGGCGACGGGGTTGATCTCCTCGCCGGGCTCGGAGCCGCCGGACCACGCGATCGCGGCGTCGCCGGCGAGGTGGTTGAAGAAGCCGAGCGCCATTTGGGAGCGACCGGCATTGTGCGTGCACAGGAACAGCACGGTCGGTTTGCCGGTCACCGCCTTGCCCTCGACCTTCGCCAGTGCTTGGAGACGCTGCCGGGCGAACCGCTCCGCCAGCAACGGCAGGAAGGTGAGAACGGTTGCGCGGGCGGCGAATTGGTCGTAGCTGGAGTAGAGAAAGCGTTCGATGGTTTCGACGCCGAAGGTGTCGGCGAACTCGGACTGCAACCGGGTGGCGGCGGTCTTCAAGGCAACTTGCTGATCGATCGTGAGGGTATTGCGCAGGTGCTCGATGGGTGCGAGCGGGCTGTCTGTCATCAGAGTCTCCGGGTGGTTCAGCGGGAATCGGCAATGTGGTCGGAGTCGGTGCCATGCGGGACGACGACGTTGTCGGCAGCCGCTGCTGCGGCCGGATACAGGACGCCGACCAGCGCCAGCCCGATCAGGGCGCCGATGATCTGGGCCGCGATGAATCCGAGTATCGAGGCCGGAGCGATTCCGGCGAAGGTGTCGGAGAACACGCGGCCGATGGTGACGGCGGGGTTGGCGAAAGACGTGGAGCTGGTGAACCAGTAGGCCGCGCCTATGTACGCGCCGACAGCGGCTGCCGACAACGCTGCGCGGCCGCTGCGGGCGAGGGCGAAGATGACCGCGATCAGTCCCGCGGTGGCGACGATCTCGCCGATGAGGTGACCGCTGGTGATGCGGTGATGAGTGGAGATCTGCAGCGCGGCCTGGTCGAACATGACGTTGGCCAGTATCGCTCCCACGATTCCCCCGCCGACCTGGGCGATGAGGTAGCCGCCGAGATCGCGGCCGGTGAGGCCGGTGCCGCGGCGGCGGCCGAGCAGCCAGTCGGCGGCGGAGACGACGGGGTTGAAGTGGCCGCCGGAGACCGGACCGAAGACGAGGATCAACACGGCCAGCCCGAAGACTGTCGCCGTCGAGTTCTCCAGCAATTGGAGGCCGACATCGTGCGGCGAGAGCTGCTCGGCGGCGATGCCGGAGCCGACCACGATGGTGACCAGCAACGCGGTGCCGGTGAATTCGGCGATCAGCCGCCGCGTGAGGTCGTTCATCGGGCGACAGCGATGTCGAGCAGCTGCGACAGCTGCCGGAGAGCGGCGGGTTCGACGCGGTAGTAGACCCACGAACCGCGCCGGTCGCTGCTGAGCAATCCGGCTTCGCGCAGCACCTTCAGATGGTGCGAGATGGTCGGCTGGCTGACGTCGAACCCCGCCGAGAGGTCGCAGACGCAGGCTTCCTGCCCGGCGCGGCTCGCGACGACGGACAGCAGCCGCAACCGGACCGGATCCGCCAGTGCCTTGAACACCCCGGCCAGGTCGGTGGCGGCCGCGGCGGTCAGCGGTTCACGAACAAGGGGCGTGACCTCGCAGGATGGCGAGGTCACGTCCGTCAACGGCAACTCGAACATAGACACCCATCGATATTGATGCCTATCGAATCAGCAGGCAAACGAACACCTGGTGAACAAGCCGCCCCTCGGCGAAGGCCACAGATCCGCGAGCAGGGCATGGCCCTCGCACGCCGCCCAGCGAATGTTCGCAGAACGCGGTTCAGGAACAGCAGCCGGCGCCCGCTGCGATGGCTTCCTTCTTCGCGGTGGCGCTGCAGCACGAACCTTCGGCAGCGGCATCCTCGGCGGTGCCACAGCACGCCTGGACCGCTTCGGCATCGCCGAGTTCGGGGGCGGCACCGAGCTCAGGCGCCGTGCCGAAGGTCTCGCTGTCCGCGAGGACGGTGTACACCTCCCACCGCTCCTTGTCCGGTGCGGTGACCCAGACCTTGTCCTGAGTGGCGAAGCAACAGGTGGTGGCGATCTGTTCCTCGGTGAACAGGCCCGCTTCCGAGAGGCGGGAGATTTCGGCATGGACCTGGTCGGAGGTTTCGACCTCGACGCCCAGGTGGTTGACGCTGCCGCCCTGGCCGGGGTTCTCGATCAACACCAGCTTCAGGGGTGGTTCGGCGATGGCGAAGTTCGCGTAGCCGGGCTTGCGCTTGGCGGGTTCGGCATGGAACAGGGTCGAGTAGAACTGCACGGCCTGCTCGATGTCGTCGACGTTGAGGGCTAGCTGAATGCGGGACATGATGAACAACCTCCACTTGTGAGACATATGTCGAAGAACTGACGCTGTCGAGTCTGGTCACCTTTTCGACATATGTCAATACCGCAGGTAGTGTTGATCGCATGCCCAAGACGTTGCCTGTGATCGATATGTCCGCTCCGGTCTGCTGCGCGCCGGTCGCGGCCGGGCCGGTGGACGAGAACGCCGCGCTGGAGGTGGCGCTGCGCTTGAAGGCGATCGCCGATCCGGTGCGCGTCCGGCTGCTGTCGCTGCTGCTGACCAGCTCGGACGGGCAGGAGAACGGTGGCGATCTCGCGGCGGCGGTCGGGTTGTCGGAGTCGACGGTCAGCCATCACCTCGGCCAGCTCCGCAAGGCGGGCTTGGTCGAATCCGAACGCCGCGGCATGAACACCTTCCACCGCGCCCGCCGCGACGCCCTGGCCGCGCTGTGCGTCGTACTGGACCCCAACTGCTGCCGGTGAATTCGGCGGCCGATTCGCGCCGCTGCTGCCTCGGATAGTGCGCGGCAACGGAATCGGGAGCGCGACGGTCCGGCGCGCGAACTGCTATCGCGCGGACGCCGCTACGGATCGGCCGGTGCTCTGGAGGCGGGTGTGCGTCCGCCCCCAGAGCAGTCACGCGACGTCGACCCGATCGAACGTCGGGCCAGTGAGTGCTTATCGCGGTAGTACGGTGATGCACTGATACCGATGGTCGCCCCAGGAACCGAATGGCGCCACGTTCCAGAGCATTCCGGATTCCCGCAGCTCAGGGGTGTAAATCTCAGTACCCCCGCTGTTGAAGTAACCATATGAGGTTCCAGCCGACGCGTGACCGGATGCGCTCAACGACTCGTTCATCGCGTCGACGAACGCGGAGAAACGCGCCGAGTCATTGGTCTCCTCGTCCGCCGCGGCGGCAGCGTTCTGAGACCAATCGCTGTATTGATCGACAAGCGAGTCGGCGGGCGTCGGCACATCGGGCGATAGGGCGATGGCCTCGTAGGCGCGGGGCCTGTCGCTGAAACCCGTTGCTGCCCAATAAATCGACGACGCGTCTCCACGATCGGCACCGTAGGGACCGTATGTCGGGTAGAAAACCCCGTACCCGTGGACTTTCACGTTCAAGCCGAAGCGGCTGGCCCAGCCCGGCAGGGCGTTCTGGAAGATGCTCAGGCATTGTTCGTCGTCGTTCGCGCCCTCTTCGGCCTGGGTGGCAGCCATCATGCAGGCGAATTGGAAGATGTCAGGGGTCGCGTCGTCTCGGCCTGCGCCCGCGGCCGACAAGTAATCGTTCAGGGCCTCGGACGGGTTTTGCAGGTTGCCGCGAGTGGGCATCTCGAATATCTCGATCGTCTTCATTCCGCAGTCCTCCTTGGCTCGACTCGTCATGGACAGGGGACCGTGAGCCTGACTGACGCATGTCTCGCTGCGCTTCTCCAAGCGACGGCTCTAAAGAAGTGAGCGAATCACATCGCCGGCAAATGGTCCTCGCACATCGCGGATGAGCGAGATGTGCAGGGACGGTCAAGGCTCGTTCGCGATGTGACAGGCGACGAGCACCGGCACCAAGAGGTCCAGGATGGAGAGTTCGTCGGCGGCGGGTGCGTCGTCGATGAGCGAATCGAGGATCGGCGCGGCGTACACGCGTCCGGCGTCCGGGCCCGCCACCGTGCGCGCGCTGGCGATCAGCTCGTACAACACGACCGCGAAGACATGTGCGCGCCGAGTGCCCGGAAATCGGCAGGCGGCATCGGCCAAGGCGGTGTCGATCGCCGCGATAAGGTCGGCGAGAACAGCGATCTCGGCGATGGCTCGATGGTCGTAGTTCATGAGGCCGCCTGAGGTCGCGGGAAATTGAATTTCGGCTCTCATCGAAATGGGGTGACCCGGAACCGGGGCGCGGGGGTACGCCAGCCGTCACCATGCTTCGTGCACGAGTCGGATGTCCCGTCGCATAGGGGTTCGGTTGTGCGACAAGGTTTCCCGGTTCCGGGTACACATCCGATCATGCCGGGTCACAATCCCTCCTGGAAGGCAACGAATACGCAGCCTTCAGCAATCGGCAGCAATGACCGTCTGACAGTGCAAGGGGGCACCGTGGCAGATGTGGTGACGATGTGGACCGGCGCGGAGGTGAAGGCGCTCAGGGACGCGTGCAGGCTGACCCAGAGCGAGCTCGCTGAACTGCTGCGTTGTGGTCAGCGAACGGTCAGCTTTTGGGAAAGCCGGCTACACCGCCAGGTGAGCGCCGGCTTTCAGGCGCGGCTGGACAGGGTTATCGAAGATGCGGACCATGGGGCAAAACAGCGTTTCCGAGTGTTGATTGGAGACTTGGACGTGAACCGGCGAGACTTCATTGCCACGACCGGCGCGGTCGTGGGCGCGGCAACAGTGAGCAAAGGTGGTTCTCCGACTGTCACGCCGGACGCGATCGGCCACCTGCGAAGTACCTTGCACGCGGCGCAGCTGTTGGACGATCAACTAGGCTCCGATGCCGCTCGACCGATCATCGAAGCTCAAGCACAGACGTGCGCGGCGCTGCTACGGGAGTGTCCGGCGGCGTTGCGCCCCGCGCTGCAATCATTGACCGGCGAGGCCACCGCCAGCAGCGCATGGGCGGCGTGGGACCAAGGCGACCTGGAGCGGGCCGACCAGCTGTTCCGGATCGCCTACCAGCACGCGGAGCAATCCGGTGACGCCGACATCGCGACCGGGATTCTGTGCCACCGCACCCAACTGGCGGTGGAACTGCGCCAGTTCCGCACCGCCGCAGGCATCGCCGACGGCATGCTGCGCATCCCTGTACAGGACGGTCGCGTCGACGACTTCCGAAAGCTCTGCGCGGCACAGGCATTCGCGTCCGACGGACGAAAATCCGAGGCGTGGCTGCAACTGTTCCGGGTGAGCGGCGACTTCAGCGAGCAGACCACACCGGACGAGTCGTACTGCTATTACCAGAGTGCGTGGACGACCGGCGCCATGACCGCCCGGTGCCTCGAGACCGGCGGCGAGGTGGGCGTGGCGGCGGAAACGATCGAGGACGTGCTGAGCCTCATCCCGGCCCACGCCAGTCGCGACCGCGCGCTGTGGAGCCTCAGCCTCGCGCAGCTGACGGTCGCGCACGATATCGACCGCGCGTGCGAGGCCGCCCGAACCGCGCTCGAGCTGGCTGCGCAGAACACCTCGCCACGGGTGCGGCAGGCCTACGCGCAGACGCGAGCGAAATTCGAACCGTGGGCGTCGACGCAACCGGTGCGCGAGCTGGACTTCTACGCGGCGGGCGTGTTGCTGGTGTAGGCGGCGGTTTGTGCCCATGTAGCCCGGGTACGCGACCACTGTCCGAGTCGCCCCGCAGGTGTCGACCCGAAGACGCGTGCGGGGCGCAGCCGGACGAAGTACGGCCGCAGACCAGCGCCGGGCCGGGCAAGGGCGAGGCAGCCGCCGATCCATACGCCTCCGCGCGGCCGGGCGAGGAAAGGAGTACACAGTGAGCACCATGGCCGCCACGGTGGACGTCGAGGTCCCGGTTCGCACCGCCTACAACCAGTGGACGCAGTTCGAGTCGTTTCCGGAGTTCATGGAAGGTGTGGAGACTGTCCAGCAGCTCGATGACCGGCACACGCACTGGCGTATCCATGTCGGCCCGTCGACGCGGGAGTTCGACGCGACCATCACCGAGCAGCATCCCGACGAACGGGTCGCCTGGAGGTCCGACAGCGGGCCCAACCACGCGGGCGTCGTCACGTTCCATCGGCTCGACGACACCCACACCAGGGTGACCGCGCAGATGGATGTCGATCCCGAAGGGTTCGTGGAGAACGTCGCCGACAAACTCGGCGTCCTGAAGCACCGGGTGAACGGTGATCTGCAGCGCTTCAAGCACTTCATCGAGGGTCGAGGCCACGAGACCGGCGCTTGGCGCGGTGACATCCCCCGCCCGGACGCCTGATCAGCGCGACGACCGGCGGCGCCACCCGCTCCGGGGGCGCCGCCGACGGTCACACGGAGTCCGTGCCCGCGGCGGTGTGGTCCGCGGGCACGTGCGGTTCGGGAGGCACCTGAACCGGACGCAGCAGCGCCCAGGCCACAAAGGCCAGCGCCACCACGCCCATGCCGATCCCGGACCACAGGTTCACGTTGACGCCACCCGTTTTGGCCTGCTGGGCCGCCGTGTCGTGCACCAAGCCGGTGACGACGAGGACGACCGCGTAACAGCCGAGTAGCGCGGCGACAATGGTGCGGATATCGAAAAGCATTGCGGCAGCTCCTTATCCGACGAAGATGTTGAGGGCGATCACGAGCGCAAGCGCGATGCCCGCCAGCAGCACCGGACGCTGATACCAGGGCAGCGTGTCGGCCTCGGGGTCGGTGCGCACGTCTTTCGGCGTCTCCGAGTACACCAGCCCGATCAGCTCGGCCGCCGGTTTCGGCCGGGTCACCTGGGTCACCGCCACGCTGACCACGATGTCGACCACGAACGCGACGCCCGCCGCGACGAAACTCGATCCTTGGCCGGATAATTCGAACACCTTGGTTTCGTGCAGGATGAAAACCACGATGGCCGAGCCTGTTCCGCAAACCAGGCCCATCCAGCCCGCGGTAGGCGTCATCCGTTTCCAGAACATGCCGAGGATGAACGTGGCGAACAGCGGCGCGTTGAAGAAGCTGAACAGGGTTTGCAGGTAATCCATCATGTTGCTGAACCCGGAGGCGATGAACGCGGTGAAGATCGCGGCCACGGTCGCCCCCACGGTGGCCAGCCTGCCCACGCCGAGGTAGTAGCCATCCGCCTGCTCGCGCCGCACGTACTGCTGCCACAGGTCGTAGCTGAATACGGTGTTGAATGCGGAGACGTTGGCTGCCATGCCCGCCATGAACGCCGCGAGCAAGCCCGCCAGCCCCACGCCGAGCAGACCGTTGGGCAGCACGTCCTTCATCAGGTACAGCAGTGCCTGGTTGTAGGTGGTGTCGCTCTCGACGTCCGGATTCGCCGTCTCGGCCGCTTTGTACTCGGCCATCTGCGGCACCAGAACCGCGCTGATCATGCCGGGGATCACCACGATGAGCGGGATGAACATCTTCGGATAGGCGCCGATGATCGGGGTGCGCCGCGCCGCCGAGATGGAGTGCGTCGCCATTGCGCGCTGCACCTCGACGAAGTTCGTGGTCCAGTACCCGAACGAGAGCACGAACCCGAGTCCGAACACGATGCCGAGCACCGAGAGGAAGTTGTCGCCGAACCCGCTCAGCGCGTTGCCCGGCCAGGATTCCAGCTGCTGCGCTCCGCCCGGCGACGCGGTGACCTTGTCCTGCAACCCTTCCCAGCCGCCGACCTTGTGCAATCCCACCAGGGTGAGCGGTAGCAGCGCGGCCACGATGACGAAGAATTGCAGCACCTCGTTGTAGATCGCGGCCGACAGGCCGCCGAGGGTGATGTAGGACAGCACGATCGCCGCCGCCACGATCACCGACACCCACAGCGGCCAGCCCAGCAGCACGTTCACGATGGAGCCGAGCAGATACAGGTTGACGCCCGCGATGAGGATCTGCGCTATCGCGAAGCTCAGCGCGTTGACCAGGTGGGCGCCGGTGCCGAAACGCCTGCGCATGAACTCCGGCACGCTGCGGACCTTGGACCCGTAGTAGAACGGCATCATCACCACGCCGAGGAACAGCATCGCCGGAATCGCGCCGATCCAGAAGTAGTGAAAGGTCGGGAAGCCGTACTCGGCGCCATTGGCCGACATGCCCATGATCTCGACCGCGCCGAGATTGGCGGAGATGAACGCCAGACCGGTCACCCAGGCCGGTAGTGAGCGGCCGGACAGGAAGAAGTCGATGCTGGAGGACACGCGCTGCCTGGCCAGCAGGCCGATGCCGAGCACGAACACGAAGTACAGGGCGACCAGCGCGTAATCGACCGGCTGCGCGTCCAGCCGGAGGGTCTCGGCGGCTTCGAGGTGCGTGGTCGGTGCCGCTCGGTGCGACGGCGCGGCGAAAACGTATGGATCGGCAAGCGGCACAGCGTTCCTCCTGGCGGTGAAACCGGGCGTCGAACGAGGTCGTTTTCGTCGTGCGAGATCGTGCGTCGTGCTGGTCCTGCCGGCGCGCGCGACCTCCTCGTCGCCCGCCGAATGGTGTCGGCTGACACATACTGTGCGTGATCGTGCCCTCCGGCGTGGCACATTCACGCAGAAATCTGGACGGTCGCTCAGCCGATCCGGTGCGCTCCGGCCGATGGCACGACCACGAACGTGCGCGGCTCGGGGAGATCCGCGGCGGCGAAGCGTCTTCGCACCGACTCCGCCACGGCCTCGGTCCGCTCCTGATCGACCAAGGCGATGGCGCTCCCGCCGAATCCGCCGCCCACCATGCGCGCGCCGTGCGCACCCGCGGACAGCGCGGCCTCGACCGCGGCGTCCAACGCGGGGGTGGACACCTCGAAATCATCGCGCAGCGAGGCGTGCCCCGCGGTCAGGATCGGGCCGATATTCCGCGGGTCGATGCCGCCTCGCAATTTCTCGGCAACCGCGAGCACCCTGGCGTTCTCGGTCACCACATGCCTGGCCCGGCGGCGCAGCACGTCATCGGCGATCCGGTCGGCGTCCGCCGCGGAAGCGACGTCACGCAAGGAGGCGACGCCGAGCGCGGCGGCCGCCGCCGCGCATTGGTCGCGGCGCTCGGCGTAGCGGCCGTCGACCAGCTCGTGCGGCTGCCCGGTATCGATCACCAGCAGCTCGAGTCCGGCGCTGTCCACGTCGAACGGGATCTGCTCGTGCGCGACCCCGCGCGGCGCGGTGGTGTCGGCGGCGAAACCCCGTACATCGAGCAACAGCGCGTGCCCGGCCGTGCACAGGATCGCGGCCGACTGGTCGAGCAGGCCGGTCGGCGCGCCGACGTAGTCGTTCTCGGCGGCCCTGGCCACATCGATCAACGCGCGGTCGGTCAGGCCGGGCGCGAACAGGTCCCGCAGCGCGACCGCCACCGCGCACGACAGCGCAGCCGACGAGGACAGCCCCGCGCCGATCGGCACCTCGCCGTCGAGGTCGAGGTCGACACCCGGAATCCGCAGCCCGCGCCGCGCGAACTCGGCGACCACACCGAGCGGATAACGTGACCATCCCGGCACCCGCGTCCGTTGCGCGGCGAGCTCGGACACCGCGACGAGCACCGGCTCGCCGGGCCGCTGCCGGGAGCGGACGCGCACCCGCCCGTCCGTGCGCGCCGCCGCCGTGCACCGCACCACCAGCGGCAGCGCGATGGGCAGGACATAGCCCTCGTTGTAGTCGGTGTGCTCACCGATGATGTTGACCCGCCCCGGCGCTACCCATGTCCGCAAACTCCTACCTCGCTGTCCTCGTCGCTGCTGCCAGGGTACGAGACACGCCGCAGGAGCAGCGCTTTCGGCGCGTTCGGATGCGCGATCGGCGTTCATCCCGCAGAGTCGATTTTGACGGAAGGCAGGCCTGCAAATCTTGTGGCCGCCCCGGATCGGGAGGGCATGATGATTCACGACACTTCGCGCGGCGAGTTACGCGCACGGCCTCGGGCCGATCGTCCGCGTCCGATCCCAGCGCCACTGACGATCGAGATAGGCGCGGCGACTGGCGCGGGGCCGACTGCCATGTCGGCGTTCGACGCGGCACTGCGCGGCCTCGGCGTCGGTGAGGCCAACTTGATCCGGCTGTCGTCGGTCATCCCGCCGCGCGCGACCGTCGAACGCATCCACCGGGTGCGCAAGCCGATCCCGTGGGGCGATCGCCTGTACTGCGTCTACGCCGTGCGGCACGTGAACGAACAGGGGGCGACCGGCGCGGCGGGCATCGGCTGGACGCTGCGCGACGACGGCTCCGGCGCGGGGCTTTTCGTGGAGCACGAGGCCGAGACGTCCGAGGAGGTGAGCGCCCTGATCCGGGCCAGCCTGGCCGACATGACCCACCACCGCGGCGACGGCTTCGGCCCGGTTCAGCTGTGCACCGTCGACACCACCTGCGACGGCGATCCGGCCTGCGCGCTGGTCCTCGCGGCCTACCACACCAGCCCGTGGGGTCCGCGATGAACGAGATCTCCGTGACCATCGAGACGACGATTCCGGACGAACGCATCGAGCTGTTCCATCGCCTCTACGAGGAGGCGTTCGGCCCGCTGCGCGCGAAGGCGATCGCACGGCAGGTGCTGCATCCCGAGGAGTTCCGCGAGGAGATGAGCGATCCGCGCGTGCAGAAGCACGTGGCATGCGGCCGCTCCGGCGAGCCCGTCGGTGTGACCACCCTGACCAGGCATCTCGAGACCGTGCCGTGGATCAGCCCGGACTATTTCGCCGCCCGCTATCCCGAACACGCGGCACGGGACGCGATCTATTACGCGGGTTTCACCCTTGTTGCGCCAACTGCCCGACAAGGGGCCGCGTTCCATGCCATGATCAAATCAGTTGTCCAGGTTTTGGTTGCCGAACGCGCTGCGGTCGGTTGGGACATCTGCTCGTACAACAACACTCGGTTCTCGTTCGCCGACAGTATTCGGGCAGTGCTCGACGAACAGGCGGACGTCGAAGTCGCGGTGGAGGATTCACAGATCTACTACGCGGCCCGGTTCACCGGGGACGGAGCGACCAAGGGGGGCTGATGACACCCAGCGAGCAGCCGCAGACCAGCTCTCGGCGCCACCTCGGATTTCGCTGGTACGCAGTGTTTCTCGGCTCGAGCGCGGCCGCGATCACGCTGCACCTGGCGATCGACTCGCGGCTGGTGTCGCTGGTGACGATGGTGATCATCGTCGGAGTGACGCTCGCCATGATCGCCGTCGGCGTGCACACACACCGGCCCGCGCACCCGCTGCCGTGGTATCTGCTGTCGGCCTCCGCGGTGCTGTTCGCGATCGGCACCACGCTGCGCGGCGCGTCCGGCGACTATCCCGATCCGATCGATGACGCGTTCACCTTGCTCGGCTATCTCGGTATCGGTCTCGCCGCGCTGATCTGGCTGTGGCCGCGCCAGGTACACGGCAACTACGACGTGATGCTCGATTCCGCGCTGATCGGGCTCGGCGCGCTGCTCGCCTCATGGACCTTCCTCATCTCGCCGATCCTGCGTTCGACCGAAGCCGGCGTGGACATCCTGCTCGCTGCGGTCTACCCGGTGCTCGATGCGCTGCTGCTCACCCTGGTCGCGCACTCGATGGCGACCTCGACCCGCGCCGAAACCTCGCTGTGGGTGCTGCACGCCGGGTTGGTCGCGATCCTGCTCGGCGATCTGGGCTACAGCCTGGAGACCGCGGGCGCCACGGTGCTCGCGCGCGAGGCACTGCTGGCTCCGCTGCTGGCCGCCTACGCCACCGTCGGGGCCGCGGCGCTGCATCCCACCATGGCAACGCTCGGAGCGCCGCGGCGCATCCACCCGCATCACTCCAGGCAGCGCGCCAGCCTCATCGCGATCGCCCTGATCGTGGCCTCGTTGGTTCCGGTGGTCGGGTCCAGACTCGACCAACTCGACCGCGTGGTGGTGTCGTCGCTGTTCGCGCTGTTACTGATCGGCATGCTGGTGCGCAGCGAACGCGCCATCGTCCGCAGCGCCCGCAGCGAGCGGCGCGCGCAATACCAAGCCGACCACGACATGCTCACCGGGCTGCTGAACCGCGCCGCGCTGCTGCGCACGCTGCGGCAGCATCGCGAACGCTGGGCCGAGCAACCGATCTGCCTGCTGTTCATCGACTTGGACGATTTCAAACGGGTCAACGACAGCTACGGACACGCGGTGGGCGACGAGCTGATCGCGACCGCCGCGGCCCGGATCCGGCGTGTGGTGCGCCGCGAGGACGTGGTGTCCCGATACGGCGGCGACGAATTCGTCGTGCTGTCCCCGCTCGCACGGCCGGAGGCATCCGTACTGGCCGAACGGCTGATCGGCGCGTTCGTCCGGCCGTTCGGGTTGAGCGCGGGCGAGATTCCGATCACCGCGAGCGTCGGCATCGCCTGTGCGGGTCCGCACGGCTCCGACACCGCCGTGCACGGGCTGATCCGGGACGCGGACGCGGCCATGTACCACGCGAAGCAGTACTCGCTGGGTTACGCGTTCCACGAGGACCCGCGGCGTCCGTCCGCCGATGCCGAGGGTGCCCGGTCCGGCAGGCCAGGTCGACAAGACCGACGCGATCGCTCCGACCGGGTCCGGCGCGCGGCGCGCACCGCGGTGTGACTCAGTCGCTCAGTTCCTCCAGCAGGCGCTTGGCCTCCGCGAGCTCCGCCTGCAACTGCTGCACCTTGGCTTCCTGTGCGCCGCGCAACGTCTCCATGACCCCGGCGACCACGTCGGCGACCTCCGGGTGCAGGATCTTGGCCGCCTGCGCGACCGCGGAACTGGCCACCGGAAGACCGCGCACCGTGCGCTTCTTGCCGCTCACCACGTCGACCGACCACTCACCGTCGGCGGTGCCGGCCAGCGTCACCGTGACCTCGGGCGTCTTCGACTTGCGCGGGGCGGCCTTCGCGGCCTTCGCCGCCGGGGCCTGCTTGACCGCGGCTTTGCCCGCGCTGTCGGATTCGCTCGCGCCGGGGGTGCTCCCCAGCGGTTTCGGGGTGGGGGCGCTCGCGGGAGCCGGCGCGGTGCTCGTCACGGTAGACGGCTGGGTCACAGCGGATTCCTTCCTGGTTGTCGACTTCGGCTGGGCAGTGCTACCGGCCGCCCCTCGCGGCGGCTTGGTCAAGGTCACCTCGGTCGGCGAGAAGGACAGTACATCCTTCGATCCGGTCGGCCGGATCTGCAGGAAGTCTCCGTCGGACGGGTCGCCGAGCGCGACGACCTTGCCCGAGCGCCCCTCCGGGACGCCGACCGCGGCCGAGGTGAACCACACCATAGGTGGGCGGCCACCGGCGATGTCCGTGGCGATCTGTTGAATCTCGCTGTCCGACAAAGGCTGCGGCTTGGTTCGTGGCGACGGCATGGTGACTCCGAGCAAGTTCGTGGTTGGCTGCGTGCACAGATGATGCCGTACCACGCCGACAGATTCTCGGGGCAGGCGTCGAATAGCGTCGCTCACAGCCAGTTCCGCACAGACAGCGAACTTCTGGCAACATTCGCGGTGGCCCTGGCACGGTGTTCGGCAACTCGCTTTGACACCGGCGTGGACGGCATGATCTGATTCCGGCGAATCCGTTTGCCAGCACCGATGATCCGGCGGCGACCCGCAGCGGTCCGCGTCGAACCGGTAACTGGAACGAGTCGACCAGGGGGGCCACATGACCCATGCGCGGCATTCGGCGGTGCTCGCCGCCGCACCACTGCACACCGGACTGCTCTTCGGCGCGGTCACCGTCACCGTCCTCGCGGCGGGCGTGATCGTCCTGGCGATGATCGCCGGAAACCGCAGGCCACAACAGCCTTTCAACACCGGAAGCCGGTATGCCTCGCGGACTCCGCAGTCGAGGCCCGAGCCACGCACCGAAGAGCACCTGGGCTGCACAGCACCTTTGGTGAACAGCCGATCGACCCGCAACCCTTCGCGGATGACGAGTCAACCGGCGCACAACCTTTCGCAGACCGATCCCCCACCCCCTGACAGCGCATCACCGCGACATGGGCCGTATCCGAGCGCTCTCCAGCACCCCGCGCTACCGAGTTCGCCGCGCACGAACGCGCGGGATACCCCGTTCCTGGTCGGCGCGGCAGCGGGCGTCGTAGCGGTGCTGGGCGGCATCGCGTGCCTCGTCCTCATCGCGCCGGTGGCGACCGACGACACCGCTGCGGAAGCGGCCGAACCGCTGGCCGCGACGCGACCTGGCGAGTGCGTGGCGATTCCCGCGCCCCACGCCACCGGCGGTGTCCCCGCCACCGTCCTCCCCGCGCACTGTGACACGCTGCCCGCCAACTTCCGCGTGCTCCAGACCGGAACCTGCACCGATCCGCGGGTCGAACGGGAGCATCGGCAAACCGGCCGTACCGGGCGGGAGCAGGTCCACCTGTGCCTCGCGCCCGATTGGCAAGCGGGCGTCTGCTACGACGTCACCGACTGGCAGCTGCCCCGGAAGGTGGACTGCGCCCGAGTCGGCAAGAAGATCATCCGGATCACCGCCGTCCTGCCCTACACCGCCGGCGCAGACGCCTGTCCGCGTGACGCCGACGGCTCGAACGCGGTCGGCTGGCCGAACCGGGGCATCACACTCTGCATGCGCGGTGCCGACCGGCCCGACGAATAGGTCGCGGCGCTCGGTCACCGAGTCAGGTCGGCGCGGTCGGCACAGTGGTCGCCTCATCCGCGGCAGGCGGGTGCCAGAGCCATTCGATCGAAGCTCGCGGCGAATATCGCGATGTCCGAGTCCGTCCCCTCGGCACCGTTGAGGATTGCGTCGAGCGACGGCGCGCTCGCCGGGCTCCCAGCCCCATGGTGGCCGGATTCGGGAGCGCTCACAACGACCGCGTGCCGGTGCGAGTTCGAGTGTCTGTACGTCACGCAGATCGACAACGAGAGCCTAGGGGGCGATCCTCGGGGCTCTCGTTGTACGGTTTTCGGGCTAGTGATGGGTTACAAGGAAGTACCCGAGATGACCAAGCCATTTGATCCGCAGGCAATCGCGGCGCAGGCGACGGCCCAGCTCACCGGCCCCGGCGGCCGGTTCGAGATGGTGGTCGAAGACGTGCTCGGCGCGCCCATGCCGGTGATCCGGCACCGCAAGTCCTCGCTCGGCGAAGTGCTCGCCGCCTCGGTCCAGCACGGCGACCGGGACTACCTGGTCACCGCGGACTGCAGGATGTCGTTCACCGAGCACGCCGCCGCGGTCGCCGCACTGGCCACTGCGCTGCGCGAGCGATACGGCGTCGGCAAGGGTGACCGCGTCGGCATCCTGGCGGCGAATACGCCCGAGTGGGTGGTCGCGTTCTGGGCCGCGCAGGCGCTCGGCGCGATCGCGGTGGGCTACAACGCGTGGTGGGTGCCCCGCGAGATCGCCTACGGCGTGCAGCACACCGAACCGGCCGTACTCATCGTGGACGCGAAGCGTGCGGCGCTGATGGCGGAGCTGGACATTCGCGTCCCGGTGCTCACCATGGAGCACGACGTTCCCGCGCTGCTGGCGGAGTTCCGGACCGATGCCCTGCCGCACACCGAGGTCGACGAGGACGACCCCGCGGTGATCCTCTACACCAGCGGCACCAGCGGGCGGCCCAAGGGTGCGGTGCACTCGCATCGCAACCTGGTGGCGGTGATCGACTATCACGTCTTCAACGACGCGCTCGCCGCCGCGTTCACCGGAACCACCGAGCTGCCCACCGGGCGGCGCTACCTGCTCACCTCGCCGCTGTTCCACATCGCCAGCCTGCACAATCTGGCGGTGCCCCGGCTGGTCACCGGGGACGCGGCCGTCATCCACCAGGGGTCTTTCGACGCCGACCGGGTGCTGCGGCTGATCGAGGCCGAACGGATCACCAACTGGGGCGCGATGCCGACCATGGCCACCAGGATGCTCGAAGTCGACCTCGCCGACTACGACCTGACCTCGCTGACGGCGTTGTCGCTGAACTCGGCGCCGTCCTCGGCCGCGCTGCAACAGAAGCTGCGCGATCAGCTGTCCGTCGCGCGCAACGCCCTCGTGACCAGCTACGGGCTCACCGAGTGCAGCACCGCAGCGACGCTGGCCGGTCCGGCGGAGCTGGCCGCGTTTCCCGACACCGTGGGGCGTCCGGTCCTCGGGGTCACACTGGAGATTCGCGACAGTTCGGGCAACCCCGTCCCCGACGGCTCCGAAGGCGAGATCTGCGTGCGCAGCCCGTATGTGATGCTCGGCTACTGGCGGGACGAGGCGGCGACCGCCGCGGCGATCACGTCGGACCGCTGGCTGCGCACCGGTGATATCGGCGTCCTGGAAGACGGCAGGCTGCGCTTGTCCGGACGCCGTTCGGATCTCATCCTGCGCGGCGGGGAGAACGTCTATCCCACCGAGATCGAGCAGTGCCTCGAGGAACATCCCGCGGTGCGCGAGTGCGCGGTGGTCGGCGTGCCGGACGCCGACCTCGGACAGCAGGTCGCCGCCCTGGTCGTAGTCGAAAGCGACAGCGCGACAACCGAAGACGAGCTGCGCGCGTTCGCCGCCGAACGGCTCGCCTACTACAAGGTGCCTGCGCGCTGGCGGCTCACCACCACCGCGCTCCCCCGCAACGCAACCGGAAAGGTGATGCGGTCCGGCCTCACGGTGTGAAATCCCCGGTGTGAAACAAGCGCCCGCACCTGCGCGTGTAGGCCACCATCCGGTGTGCCCACAGCGCCCGCTCGAGCGGGTACGGCCACGTAAAATCGCGACATACCCGGCGATTCGTTCGCCGGGCAGCTCGCAGGGAGTCAGCGTGGACGTTTTCGAGCATCGAGGCAGGGGCGTGGTCTTCGACCGCGCGGGTAGCGGGTCGCCGGTCGTGTTCCTGCACAATGCCGGTGCGCAACGCCGCATCTGGGACGACCAGGTCGCGGCGCTGCGGCGCGAGCATGAGGTCTTCGCGCTCGACCTGCCCGGGTACGGGCGATCCGAGCAGCCCGCGGCGGGCTACCGGCTCGCCGACTACGTGCACATGCTCGACGCGTTCCTGACCGCGCACCGGCTCACCGACGTGGTGTTGGTCGGCAATTGCCTCGGCAGCGCCACCTCGCTGCGCTACGCGATGGACCATCCGGCCGGAGTGCGTGCGCTCGTCCTGATCAATCCGCTGACCTGGGACACCGTGAGTTCGGGGCAGTCCGCGGGCTTGGCCTGGGCCGACGCGCGGCTGCCGCTGGCTCCGGTGGCGCGCCGGATCAGTCTGCCCGGCTGGGTGGTGTCGCTGATCGTCGCGAATCAGCTGGGCCCGCGTGGACGCGGCCGGAAACTACAGCACGAGCCGCGCGTGCGGGCGCACTGGTCCGATCGCGGCAGGCTGACCGCCTTGCACGGTTTGGTCCAGGATTTCCCGGCCTACAGCGCACTGGACGCGTTCGATCCGCCCGCCGGGTTCCCGCCGATCTGCACGATCTGGGGGCGGCGCAATCGCATTCTCTCGGCCGAGGCGGGCAAGCGGCTCAACCGCACGCTACGCCCGCACACCGCGGTGGAGCTGCCCGACTGCGGTCACCTTCCCATGGTGGAGGACCCGGATCGGGTCACCGAGATCATCAGTGGTTTCCTGGCGGCGACCGGCACGCGCTCAGAGGCGAGCCGCGGTCGGGCACAGCTCGGCGAAGCCGGTGGAGCGCACGCCGCATCCTGCGCATTCGAAGGCGATGCCGAGGTCGAGCATCCAGTTGATGCGGGCATGACAGGTCTCGCAGAGGAAATCGACGCCAGCGGTGTGGCAGCAAGATCGTTTACGGATCAACCATTCCGCGCGGTGGCGGCACCGCACGCCGTCGAAACGGAACGTGCACACCGGCGCGGCGGGTAGCCCGGCGACGATGGCTTCGAAAGTCGTTGTAGAGGCATCTGTTCGCACAGCGGATACCTTCCGGCAGAGCAGGGTAGAACGTGGGAGACCGGCCCGGATCCAGGTGCGGCTCCCATCTCGATAATCGGCCGCCGTGGAGTTGCTGTTATCCGGGTGAGGCGGCGTTCACACGCTGGCGGGCGAGCGTGTTTGGCCACCCGGCTCGCGGGCATCCGATTGGTAACGACATCGAGAGAAGGGGTTTTGTCATGTTGTTGCGCCGACTCGCCCGGCCCCTGTTGGCCACCGCGTTCGTCGTCGATGGAGTCGATACGCTGCGGCACCCGGACGAGCGGGTCAAGTCCGCGAACCAACTGGTGGAGCGGGGACGGCGGCAGTTGCCCGACGAGATTGCCGGAAAGTTGCCCGCTGACCCGGCAACGGTGGTGCAGATCAACGCGTTCGCCCAGGTGGGCGGCGGCGTGCTGCTCGCGCTCGGGAAAGCGCCGCGCCTGGCCGCCTTGGTGCTGGCCGCGACCGTCGTACCCGCGACCGTCACCGAGCAGGATTTCTGGAACGAGCAGGATCCCGCGCGGAAGTCGGCGAAGCGGACCGCGTTCCTGAAGGATCTCGGGCTGCTCGGCGGCCTGATGATCGCCGCGGCCGACACCGAGGGCAAGCCGTCCTTGGGCTGGCGCGGACGCCGGGCCGCGCGCGACGCGGCCGCCACGGTATCGGCGGCGCTTCCGTTCGGGGCCACCTCGAATGGCGCGACCGGAGCCGCATTGCGCAAGACCGCGCACGAGGCCGCCGAACGGGCGCGAGCGCTCGGTGCCGCGGCCGCAAGCAGAGGCACGGAGCTGGCCGAGACGGCACAGCGGCACAGGCCGGAGTGGGCGGAGGCGGCCAAGGTACACGGCGGCGATCTGGCCGACTACGCGAAGGAGCACGGCGCCGAATGGGCGGAGATCGCCAGAGAGAGGGGGGCCGACTGGGCCGAAATCGCCAAAGAGCACGGCGCGGACTGGGCCGAAATTGCGAAAGAACACGGCTCGGACTGGGCCGATATCGCCAAGGAACGCGGAGGCCATTTCGCGGAGCTGGCCAAGCAGCGCAGCGCGGAGTGGGCCGAACTCGCCAAGGAACGCGGAGCTGAGCTGGCCGAGCTCGCCAAGCACCGCGGACCCGAGATCGCACACGAGGCACGGGAACGCGGTGCCCACACCGCACACCTCGCACGGGAGCGCGGAACCCGAGCCGCACACGCCGCACGCGAGAAACTCGAAGCGCAACGCCGCTGACTCGACGTGGGCGGCGACCGCGTCGCCTTCGTACGGCCCGGCGCGGAGATCGGCCGGGATCCCTCTCGCCGGGACGGTTCTGCGGTTGCGTCGGCTCTGGCATGGCCGGGCGCGGGCGCACAGCACGAACTCCGTTGGACGACGCCGGTCCCGCGGCTGATGGCGTCGGTTCGCGGCCGCATCGGCCGTCGCACGGCTCCGGCGCGGCTATTGCCCCCTGCCTCCGAGGACGGCCCTCCAGCGCCTGGCCTCGTCCGCGGTCGCCTCGCTTTGCGCAGGCCGAGCGCGAGTGGGTCGCGGATTCCGTCGACGACGCCTTCTCGGACTTCCCACCTCCGTCCGGTGGGCGCGGCCTCGGACCGCCTCCCGCCCATCAGGCGGTCTCGTCGTAGCCGGGTGCGCTGTCGGCGAGGGCGGCGTCCAGCGAGCGGACGCGATGAAATCCCGCGGACAGGCCGGTGATCTCGATGGCGCGGTCCACCGAGCGCACCTTGGTGATCAGGATGATGCGGCGATGTGCTCGTGCGGCGTCGGCTTGCGCCTCGACCAGAACGGTCAGTCCCGCCGCCGCGAGGAACGTGACCGGCGACAGATCGAGCACGAGCGTTCTTGTGTGGCATAGCGATCCGCGAGTCAGCTCGGCCCGCAGCCGGGGTGCGGTCGCGAGGTCGATCTCGCCGACCACCATCAGCAGCGTCACGTCGCGGCGCGGGCGGCACACCGAAAACCGAAGCGGGTCAGTCCGTTCGGTGTGGCGGGACATGCACTGACTCCTGGCCGGACGCGGGCACTGTACAGACCATGTGCTTTCCAGTGAAGCACTGCGCGATAAGTCTGTACAGACACGCCACAGCCGGACGCAGCGGCGGAGAAGTTACGACGTGTTCGCGCTACCTCCGCACGAAATCGTCACCGCCTCACCATTGAAGTGCCTGCCATGCTCGGAGACCAGCAGCAGCACGGCTTCGGCCACTTCGGCGGGCTGGATCAGATCCGCGTTCGGCGGGCCGGATTCGATGATCGTCATCCAGTCCTCCTTGGTGGGGTTCTCCTTGTCCGGCACCATGAGGCGCCAGGTGGCGGGGTTCTGGATCATGTCGGTGTCCACGCCGGAGGGCAGCAGAGCGTTCACCGTGATGCCGTACTCGGCCACCTCCAGCGACAGCGACTTCACCAGGCCGAGCACGCCCCACTTGGTGGCCGCGTAGTGCCCGGCGTTGCGCACGCCCATCTTGGCGACGATCGACGAGGTGGCGATGACGCGTCCCCAGCGGCGCTCGATCATATGCGGGACCACCGCACGGAAGCTGTGGAATACGCCGGTCAGGTTGGTGTCGATCATGTCCTGCCACATCTGCTCGTTCATCTCGGCGATGGGCGAATGGGACGCGATGCCCGCGTTGGCGATCAGGATGTCGATGCGGTCGAACTCCTCGATCGCGCGTTCGGCCACCGAACACACCTGTTCCAGGCTGCGCACGTCGGCCCGCACCGCGATGCAGCGGCGGCCGGTCCGCTCGACCAGCTCGGCGGTCTCGGCCAGATCGCCGGGGGTGCTCAGGGCGTAGGGAAGACCGGGCACAGGTGCGGCGATATCGCACACCACGATGTCGGCACCCGCACCGGCGAGCGCCAGCGCATGCGCGCGGCCCTGTCCACGGGCGCCGCCGGTGATCACCGCCACCCTGCCGTCGAGATTCCCCATGTCGGGCCCCTCACCAGTCGATATCCGCTTCGGCCGCCACCCATCGTGTCACGTGCGGGTGCGGTCGGCGCCCGATTTTCGGCCTGCGCCGCGAAGGCGCGGGCACCGGGCGCGTCTCCGGTTCCAGCTCTCGCCCGCTCAGCACCGGCGGCGCGGCTCCGGTACCGGCGAATTCCCACGAATGGGTACCTGGACACGGGGGGCACCGTCCACCATCGAGGGGTCCGGTCACCGGACCGCATGGTGTCGGCAGGGGGCCGGTGCATCGAAATCCACAGGCGCAGTGGAACAATGCGTAACGTCCCCACGCCGGAGCGGGCACGGCTACGGCACAGGTGAGCCGACCCGACTACGGCAGGGACAGCACGTGCAACCCCACGACCCGACCCAGTGACGACGTGAGTGCGAGTACGCTGCGCCCCGGGACGACCGTGCCTGCTCGTCGTTCCGGGGCGCGGTCCAGCGCATCCACCATGGTTCCTGGAGCTCGATGACCGATTGTGAGTACCTTGGCGTGAATCTCGACCTACGGCCCGGCGCCACACCGCCGGAGCACGACTTCCCGACCGAGCACGATTGCGCGGTGGCCGACCGGATCGCAGGCCAGCGACTACGCAGGCTGATCCATACGGCCCTCGGCCTTTCCGACGACTCCATCGATTTGCTGACCACCATGACCGGGCGCCTGCGCGCCGCCGAGGGCATGCTCCCGCGCGACCCGCTCGACGACTGAGGAGGACGGCGCGACCGAACCGCAGCGCCGTACCACCCCGCGACCGAGCGCAGTTGCCGAAGCGGCAACGTTATTTGCCAGTTCCCACAGGCGGGCGGATCGTGGGCTTCATGAAATCCACACACCACCATGCGGACGGGACGACGCCCACGACGACGGTCGAGTACTGGGAGGCCTTCTACGCCGAGCGCGAGCAGGTCTGGTCGGGACGGCCGAACGCCCTGCTCGTGCGCGAGATCGCAACGGTCGCACCGGGTTCGGCGCTGGATCTGGGCTGCGCCGAGGGCGCCGACGCGATCTGGCTGGCCGAGCGCGGCTGGCAGGTCACCGCCGCCGACGTCTCGGAGACCGCGCTCGCCCGCGCGCGGGCCGAGGCGCAGCGGCGGGGGCTGTCGGAGAAGATCCATTGGCAGCGGCACGATCTCGCCGAGAGCTTCCCGTCCGGCCTTTTCGACCTGGTTACAGCGCAGTATCTGCACTCACCGCCCGCTCAGGACGGTGAGCGGACGAGGATCCTGCGCCGGGCGGCCGAGGCGGTCGCGCCGGGCGGCCTGCTGCTGATCGTCGGGCATGCGGCATGGCCGAGCTGGGTGGTGGAACCGCCTTCCCACGTGCACTTCCCCACCACCGCCGAGGTGCGCGGGGGGCTGGCATTGAACCCCGCCGAATGGCAGGTGGAGGTGGACGAAGTCGTCGAGCGCGAGCACGCGGTGCCGGACGGACAGCCGGGCACCAGGAGGGACAACATCCTGCGCATTCGCCGTGGCTGAGGGTCCCGCAAACCACGCGCGAATCCCCTTGCGGCAGAGGGGAATTCAACGGCTGAATGCGGCGCGTTAACTCCGATATTACCCAGGTTTCATCGATCTGATACGAATTTCTCGATAGTGTGGATGATACCTACAGCGCGGTGGGAATTGAGAATCTCACGTCGGTCGGGGGGATGTCGCCCGTAGGAGATCCCGGTGAACAATCCTGTGTACGCTCGCGTGTTGGGTCCACTGACGCTCGCTCTCAACAATCACAACGCAACGCCGACCGCGCAGAAGCAGCGGCAGTTGCTGGCTTTACTCCTGGTCCGGCATGACACCGTTGTGCCGGTGACGACGCTGATCGAAGAATTATGGAACGACGATCCGCCGCGCAGCGCCGTGACGGTCGTGCAGACCTATGTCCTCGGAATTCGGAAGAAGATGGCCGAACAGCTCGGCGTGGGACAGGCGGAGGTGGCCGAACGTTTCCTCCGTACCCGAAGCAAGGGCTATTCGTTCGATGTGAAAGATTGCGTTTTCGATCTGCGTGACTATCAGTCCATGTCCGCAGCCGCCCGGTGCGCCGCAAAGACCGGCGACGACCAGCGCGCGGTGGATCTGTTCAGCGCGGCGGAAGCGCTGTGGAGCGGTCCGGCGCTGGTCGACGTGGAGGGCGGCATCCCGCTCGCCGCGGAGGTATCGCACCTGGACCACCTGCGGCTGGCCAACATCGAGCTGCGGGTGGA
The DNA here is from genome assembly GCF_001612745.1 of Nocardia amamiensis NBRC 102102. GTDB lineage: Bacteria > Actinomycetota > Actinomycetes > Mycobacteriales > Mycobacteriaceae > Nocardia > Nocardia amamiensis. The sequence goes on from NZ_BDBA01000003.1 coordinate 65,857, forward strand.
GGCGGAGCTGCGCCTGGGCAGGCACCGCGAGGTGTGCCCCGACCTGGCCCGCCTCACCATGCAGCACCCGCTGCACGAGCGGCTGCAGGCCTACTACATGTTCGCCCTGAGCCGCTCGGGCCAGCGGGCCCGCGCCCTGGCCTCCTACCAGCAGTTCAGCCGGGGGATGCAGCGTGAGCTCGGCCTCGACCCGTGCCAGAAGCTGCAGAAGCTGCACCAGGACATCCTGGCCGCTTCCGACGTCTCGGTGAGCGCGATGCTGAACAGCCGCCACGCCGGCTACCTGATCGGGTGGTACTCCCGCGAGTTCCGCACCGCCTCCGCCGAAACCGCCTGACCGCCGGGAGCCCGGGTCGACGCCGCCCCGCCTCACCGGCGCCCGAGCAACTCGTCCACCAGCGCGGTGGTGTGCGTCGCCGCGCGCATCGCCGGATGGTCGAGCACCTCACGCAGAAAGTCCCTCGTCGTCGCCACGCGGGCGCCGGAGATCCGGAACTCTTCCAGCGCCCGCCGCATCCGCGCGAGCGCCCGGTCGCGGTCCGGCGCCCAGACCACCAGCTTGGCAAGCAGCGAATCGTAATGCGGCGGTATCGAATAACCGGCGTGTGCGTGCGTGTCGACGCGGACGAAAGGTCCGCCGGGCGGAGTGAATTCGGCCAGCACGCCAGGAGCTGGCGCGAATTCGGAGGAAGGGTCTTCGGCATTTATCCGGCATTCGATTGCCGCGCCGCGCAGAACAATATCCTCCTGGGCGATGCCGAGCGGTTGCCCGGACGCGATACGGATCTGTTCGGCGATCAGATCGATGCCCGTCACCATTTCGGTGACCGGATGTTCGACCTGAATTCGGCAGTTTACTTCCATAAAATAGTAATTGCCGCCCCGGTCGACCAGAAATTCCACGGTTCCGGCACCGACATAGCCCGCCTCCAGAACACCGTCGACCGCGGATTTGCCCATCCGCTCGGCAAGGCCGTCCGGCAGCAGCGGCGCCGGGGATTCCTCGATCAATTTCTGATGCCTGCGCTGCACCGAGCAGTCCCGCTCGCCGAGGTGCACGCCGTTGCCGTGGCCGTCGCACAGCACCTGGATCTCGACATGCCTGGCCGCCGCGAGGTACTTCTCCAAGTACACCCGGCTGTCGCCGAACAGCATCCGCGCGGTCGACCTGGTCTCCTGGTAGGCCCGCGGGAACGCGGCGCTGTCGTACACCACTTGCATGCCCCGGCCGCCGCCGCCCGCGGCGGCCTTGATGATCACCGGGTAGCCGATCGAGTCCGCCAGCGCGTGCGCCTCGTCGAGTTCGAGCGGGTCGAGGCTGCCGGGCAGCAGCGGCAGGCCCGCCTTCGCCATCAGCGTGCGTGCGGACTGCTTGTCACCGAGTTCGGCCATCACATCAGCGGGCGGACCGATCAGCGTGATACCCGCCGCACGGCAAGCATCGGCGAAATCCGGCGACTCGGAAAGGAATCCGTACCCGGGATGAATCGCGTCGGCCCCGGTGAGCTCGGCGGCGGCCAGCACGGCCGCGGCGTTCAGGTAACTGCGCTTGGCGACAGACGGACCGATCTGCACCGACTCGTCGGCGAAGTGCACCACCGCCGAGTCGGCGTCGGCGACCGAGTGCACCGCGACGGTGCGCACACCCAATTCCCGGCAGGTGCGCGCCACACGCAACGCGATCTCGCCGCGATTGGCGATCAGAATCTTCTCGAACATGATCCTGCCCCCTACGCCACCGACCGGACCAAAACCTGCGGCCGCGCACCGAACCGGCGGAATCGGGCGCGCCGCTCGTCGGCCAGCTCCGCACCGCTGCGCCCGACCAGCTCGCCGAGCGTCGCGGCCACTGCGCGGTGCAGCTGCTCGGCCGCGGCCACGGGTGCGGCACCGACGTCGTCGCCCGGCTCCGGCAACACCCCGTCGACCACACCGAGCCGCAGCAGATCCCGTGCGGTCAGCGCGAGCGCGGCGGCTGCCTTCGGCGCCGCGGCCGGGTCGTTCCAGACGATCGCCGCGCAGCCCTCGGGGCTGATCACCGAATACGTCCCGTTCGCGAACATCAGCACCCGGTTGGCGACGCCGAGCGCCAGCGCTCCCCCGCTGCCGCCCTCGCCGATGACCACGCTGATCACCGGCACCCGCAGCGCGGACATCAGCCGGATGTTCTCCGCGATGACGATCGCCTGCCCCTGCTCCTCGGCGGTCGCGCCGGGATAGGCGCCGGGCGTGTCGATCAGGGTGACGACGGGCAGCCCCAGTTTCTCGGCGAACCGCATGAGTCGCGCGGCCTTGCGGTATCCCGCGGGTGTCGGCATGCCGAAGTTACGTTCCATCAGCTCTTTCGGCTCGTGGCCCTTCTGGTGCCCGATGACGATCACCGGTTGCGCACCGAGCCAGGCCGTTCCTCCGACCACCGCCGCGCAGTCGCCCGAGATCCGGTCGCCGCGCAGCTCACGGAACTCGTCGAAGGCCAGCGCGAAGTACTCCAGCGCGGTCGGCCGCTGCGGGGTGCGCGCACGGCGTACCTGCGTCCAGGGATCGTTCTCCGCGAGGCGGTCCGGATCGGTGACGACGCCCGCGTCCGCGGAAACGAAGCTTTCGGTCGGATCCACCGGTGCCGCGATCCGCAGCAGCCCGCCGAGCACTTGGCGCAGGCCCGCGCGCGGCACGATCATGTCGATGAGCCCACGTTCCAACAGGAATTCGGCGGTCTGGAACTTCGGCGGCAGCTCTTGGCGAATGGTCTGCTCGATCACCCGCCGCCCGGCGAATCCCAGGCGCGCGCCCGGCTCGGCGATGAGCACGTCGGTGAGGGTGGCGAAGGACGCCGCCACGCCGCCGTAGGTGGGGTCGGCGATCAGGGTGACGGTCAGGATGCCCGCCCGGTCCAGCTGTTCCAGCGCCGCGCTGGTCTTGGCCATCTGCATCAGCGACAGCGGGCCCTCCTGCATCCGCGCGCCGCCCGATGCCGTGACGATCAGCAGCGGAATACGCTCTGCCAGAGCGGTTTCCGCGGCGCCGGTGATCATCTCGCCGACCGCGGTGCCGAGGCTGCCGCCGAGGAAGCGGAAATCCATCGCGGCGATCACCACCGGCTGACCTTCGATCGCCGCCCGCGCACACAGAACTGCGTCGTGCATGCCGGTGCGGGCGCGCGCGGCGTCCAGCCGATCCCGGTAGGGCTTGGTGTCGGTGAAGCTCAGCGGGTCGTCGTCGGTGGCGGCGTCGGGCAGGGGCTCGAACCGGCCCTCGTCGGCGAGCTGGACGATGCGCTGCTCGGCGGTGATCGGGGTGTGCCTGCCGCATTCGCCGCAGACGCCGAGGTCGCGGGCGAATCGCTTGCCGTACAGCGGGATCAGGCATGCCGGGCAGAGCACCCAGTCCGCGGCGCCGTCGGTGCCGTGTGCTGACTTCATCACGCGTGTCTCCTGTGCTCGGGGAACGGGTGATCGGTCCGGACGGCGCCGGCCGGGCGATCACAGCGACAGCATGCGCGCTCCCGCTAGAGAACAACTCGACTCCTCGGCTCGAGCGAGGTTCGAGGACCGGCCCCGATGCTTGGTCGCACGATCGAAGGGAGATAACGCCATGAACACCCACGCATCCGGTGGTGCGCGATGAACCGCCGCGTTGTCGTCACCGGACTCGGCGTCCGCGCGCCCGGTGGGTCGGGCAAGGACGAGTTCTGGAAACTGCTGTCCGAAGGCCGCACCGCGACCCGCCGGATTTCGTTCTTCGACGCCGCACCGTACCGGTCCCAGGTCGCGGGCGAAGCGGATTTCGACCCGGTGCAGGAGGGATTGTCGCCCAGGGAGATCCGGCGCATGGACCGTGCGGTGCAGTTCGCCGTGGTCTGCGCGCGGGAGGCGGTGGCCGACAGCGGACTCGACCTGGCGACGGTCGCTCCGTACCGGCTCGGCGTGAGCCTCGGCAGTGCGGTCGCCGCGGCCACCAGCCTGGAGCGCGAATATTTGGTGCTGTCGGACTCCGGGAAGAACTGGCTGGTCGACGAGTCGTATCTCTCGCCGCACATGTTCGACTACATGGTGCCCAGCGTGATGCCTGCGGAAGTGGCCTGGAGTGTGGCGGCGGAGGGGCCCGTGGCGATGGTGTCCAACGGCTGCACGTCGGGACTGGACTCGGTCGGCCACGCGGTGCAACTGATCCGCGAAGGCTCCGCCGACGTCATGCTGGCGGGCGCGTCGGACACTCCGATCACCCCGATCGTGGTGGCCTGCTTCGACGCGATCAAGGCGACCACGCCGCGCAATGACGAGGCGGAGGTGGCCTCGCGGCCGTTCGACAACTCGCGCAACGGTTTCGTGCTCGCCGAGGGCGCCGCGATGTTCGTACTCGAGGAATACGAGAGCGCACGCAAGCGCGGAGCGCACATCTACGCCGAAATCACCGGGTATGCGACCAGGTGCAACGCCTATCACATGACCGGGCTGAAGGCCGACGGCCGCGAGATGGCCGAGGCGATCCGAGTGGCGCTGGACGAATCCAGGATCGACCCGACCGGTGTGGACTACATCAACGCGCACGGCTCCGGCACCAGGCAGAACGACCGGCACGAAACCGCGGCGGTGAAGCGCAGTCTCGGTGCGCACGCCTACGCCACGCCGATGAGCTCGATCAAGTCGATGGTCGGGCACTCGCTCGGCGCGATCGGCTCGGTCGAGATCGCGGCTTCGCTGCTGGCGCTGGAGCACCAGGTGGTGCCGCCGACGGCCAACCTGCACGAGCCCGACCCGGAATGCGATCTGGACTACGTGCCCCTGGTCGCCCGCGACCACCGGATGGACACGGTGCTCACCGTGGGCAGCGGGTTCGGCGGGTTCCAGAGCGCGATGGTGCTGCGCAAGGCGGAGGCGGTGGCGGCATGATCCTCGTGACCGGAATGGGGGTGCTCGCGCCGAACGGCATGGGCGTGGAGCGCTTCTGGGATGCCGTGCTGTCCGGGCGCGGCGGGATCGCGCCGCTCACCCGGTTCGACACCAGCCGCTCGGCGGCGCGGCTGGCCGGGCAGGTGGCCGATTTCGACGCGGCCGAGCATCTGCCGAGCCGGCTGCTGCCGCAGACCGATGTCTCGACCCGGATGGCGTTGGTCGCCGCGCAGTGGGCGCTGGACGACGCGAAGGTCGACACCGCGGCGATGACCGACTACGACATGGGCGTGGTGACCGGAAACGCCTCCGGCGGTTTCGAATTCACCCACCGCGAGTTCAACAAGCTGTGGTCGCTCGGCTCCGAGCACGTCAGCGTATACGAGTCGTTCGCCTGGTTCTACGCGGTCAACACCGGCCAGATCTCGATCCGCCACGGCATGCGCGGACCGAGCAGCGCGCTGGTCGCCGAGCAGGCGGGCGGGCTGGACGCGATCGGTCACGCCCGGCGCACCGTGCGGCGCGGCACGCCGCTGGTGGTCACCGGCGGTGTCGATTCGGCGCTGGACCCGTGGGGCTGGGCTTCGCATCTGGCCAGCGGTTCGGTCAGCGCCGCCACCGAACCCGAGCGCGCGTACCTGCCGTTCGACGTCGGCGCCGCCGGGTACGTGCCCGGCGAGGGCGGCGCGATGCTGGTCGTCGAGGACGCCACCGCCGCGCGGGCCCGCGGCGTGCCCAAGGTGCACGGCGAAATCGCTGGCTACGCTTCGACTTTCGACCCACCACCCGGCTCGGACCGGCCGTCGGGTCTGCGCCGGGCGGCCGAACTCGCGCTGACCGATGCCGGGATGACACCCGGCGACATCGACGTGGTGTTCGCCGACGCCGCCGGCATCCCGGAACGCGACCGCGACGAGGCCGCGGCCATCGAGGCGATCTTCGGGCCCCGCGGCGTTCCTGTCACCGCGACCAAACCCCTGACCGGCAGATTGTTCTCCGGCGCAGGCCCGCTGGACATCGTGACCGCGCTGCTGTCGGTGCGCGATTCGGTCATTCCGCCGACCGCGTACACCACCACGCTCGCCGAGGACTACCGGATCGACCTGGTTCTCGGCGCCCCGCGCGCCGCCACCGTCGGCGGTGCGCTCGTCCTCGCCCGCGGGCGCTGGGGTTTCAACTCCGCGGTCGTCGTGCGTGCCGTGTCCGATCGAGTACTTCCCGGGAGCGAATCATGACCATGACCATCACCGAACTACGCCGGATCCTCGTGGAATGCGCCGGCGGCGAGGATCTCGCCGAACTCGGCGGCGACATCGCCGCAGTGGAATTCGAGGAACTGGGCTACGACTCGCTCGCGCTCATCGAGACCGCGGCGCGGATCCAGCGCGACTTCGGCGTGACGATCCCGGAAGAGCAGCTCGTCGAGGTCAAGACGCCGCAAGAGCTGGTCGACATCGTGAACGCCCAACTGCAAGGTGTGGCATGACAACCGTGATGACCCACACGAAGGTGGTGCAGGCCGCGCCGGAGGTGGTCTACGACCTGGTCGCCGACGTGACCCGCTGGCCGGTGATCTTCGCGCCGAGCGTGCTGGTGCGCCACCTGCACCGCGGCCAGGACGAGGAGCGGTTCCGGCTGTGGGCCACAGTGAACGGCGTGGTGCGGAACTGGACCTCGCGGCGCGTGCTGGACGCCGGGCAGCGCCGCATCGTCTTCGAGCAGGAGCGCAGCCAGGCGCCGATCGCGTCCATGGGCGGCGGCTGGTCGTTCCGCGAGGTCGGTACCGGCGCGACGAAAGTCACCCTGGATCACCACTTCACCGTGGTGGACGGCGCCGACCCCGAGCAGGTCGCCGCGGCGGTGGACCGCAACAGCGAGACCGAACTCGCGGCGCTGGCCCGCATCGCGGAGCTGGGACACCCGGTCGAGGATGTCGTCCACACCTTCGAAGACACGGTGACGCTGCAATGCTCGGCCGCCGAGGTGTACGACTTCGTCTATCACAGCGAGCGGTGGCCCGAGCACGTCCCGCACGTCAGCCGGATCGAGCTCACCGAGGACGACGACGGCGTGCAGCTGATGGAGATGGACACGGTGACCGCGGGAGGCATCCCGCATACCACCAAGTCGGTGCGGGTGTGCGTCCCCGGTGAGCGGATCGACTACAAGCAGCTGCTGCCACCAGCGATGCTCTTCGGGCACAGCGGCGCGTGGGAATTCGCGGAGGGCCCGGGCGGCGCGATGGTCACCGCACGGCACACCGTCGCGATCAATCCCGACGCCGCACGCGAGATTCTCGGCGCTGAAACGGATCTCGCCGACGCCCGTGCCTATTTGACCGAAGCATTGTCCACCAACAGCCGCAATACGCTGCTGTGCGCGGTGCGCTACGCCGAAACGAAGTCGCCGACATGACGGCCACCGAAACGTCCGCGGTGCCCACCGTCACCGAGATCGCCGACGGCGTCTACGCCTACACCCACAGCCGCGGCGGCTGGTGTGTGAGCAACGCCGGTGTGCTGGTCGGCCCGGCTGGCGCGGTGGTGATCGACACGCTGGCGACCGAGGGACGCACCCGCGCCCTGGTCGAGTTCGTCGACGGGCTCGGCGCAGGCCCGGCCCGCACGATCGTGAACACCCACCACCACGGTGACCACAATTTCGGCAACCACCTGTTCGGGCCGGCCGCCGTCGTGATCGGCCACGACCGGATCCGGCCCGAGATGATCGAAACCGGTCTGGCGCTGACGAAGCTGTGGCCGGGCGTGGACTGGGGCGACGTCCGAGTCACGTTGCCGGGCATCACCTTCGGCGACCAGCTGACCCTGCACGTGGGCGAACGGCGGGTCGAGCTCATCCATCTCGGTCCCGCCGCGCACACCAGCAATGACGTGGCGGCCTGGCTGCCCGAGGAGCGCGTGCTGTTCGCCGGGGACCTGGTGATGTCGGGCGCGGCGCCGTTCTGCCTGATGGGATCGGTCAGCGGGTCCATCGCCGCGGTGCGGCGGCTGGTCGCGCTCGGCGCCGAGACGGTCGTCGCCGGGCACGGTCCGGTGACCGGCCCGGAGATCTTCGACCAGACATTGCGATATCTGCGGTGGGTGCAGGATCTGGCGGCGGAGGGACGCACGCTGGGTTTGCCGCCGCTGGCCATCGCGCTGGAGGCCGACCACGGCGAGTTCGCCGAGCTGGTCGACCAGGAGCGGCTGGTCGGCAACCTGTACCGGGCGGACGCCGAACTGTCCGGCGGCCCGCTCGGCGAACCGCTGGACGTGCTGACCATCTTCGACGAGATGGTGCTCTACAACGGCGGGCAGGTGCCGGCATGCCTGGCGTGAGCACCGAGTCGGTGCGGGTCTGCGTGATCGGCGGCGGACCCGCCGGACTGATGACCGGGCTGCTGCTTGCCCGTTCCGGCGTGGATGTGCTCGTGCTGGAGAAGCATCCGGACTTCCTGCGCGATTTCCGGGGCGACACGGTGCACACCTCGACGCTGCTCGCGATGGACGAACTCGGCTTGGCCGAGGAGTTCCTCGCGCTGCCGCACGTCGAGCTGCCACAGCTGCCGATGGCGACGGCGACCGGTCCGGTGGTGTTCGCCGACTTCAGCACGCTGCCAGGGCGTTTCCCGTTCGTGGCCTTCATGCCGCAGTGGGACGTCTTGAACTTCCTGGCCGATGCGGGCCGCCGCTACCCCGGGTTCCGGTTGGTGCAGCAGGCGGAGGTCACGGAGCTGATCCAGCACGACGGTGTGGTGGTCGGGGCACGGGCCCGAACTCCCGAGAGAGCGCTGGAGATCACCGCCGATCTGGTGATCGCCGCCGACGGACGCCATTCGATCGTGCGCCGATCGGGGCTGCTCGAGGTCGCCGCCAGCGCCGCCCCGATGGACGTGCTGTGGTTCCGGGTGACCAAGCCCGAGGGTGAGCGCCTGCCCACGGTCCGCAGTGGAAAAGGGTTCTTCATCGTCTGTATCGACCGTGGGGACTATCTCCAGGTCGCGTACATGATCCCGAAGGGCGGCTTCGCGACCATCCGGGACGCGGGGCTGTCGCGGTTCCGTGCGGATCTCGCCGCCATCTATCCCGTGCTCGCGCCGCATTTGGACGCCGAAATCCTGGACTGGGACGACGTGAAGCCGCTCGACGTCCGGGTGGATCGGCTGCGCCGCTGGTACCGGCCGGGGCTGGTCGCGATCGGGGACGCGGCGCACGCGATGTCTCCAGCGGGCGGCGTCGGGATCAATCTCGCGGTGCAGGACGCCATCGCGGCAGCCCGGCTGCTCGCACCGATCCTCACCACCGGCGCGACACCGGCTACGGCCGCGCTGCGCACCATTCAGCGGCGTCGCGAATTCCCCATGCGGGTGGTGCAATTCGCGCAACTGCGCCTGCTGTCGGACCTCTATCCCAGCGCCGGACGTCCCGGCACCGACAAACCGCTGCTCGTCCGTCTGCTCCGGCGCTTCCCCCGCCTGCCCCGCCTGGTGGCCCGGGTGATCGGACTCGGCATCCGCCCCGAGCCCGTCCCTCCCGCGACCGGAACCGTCACGGCCCTCACGAACTCCAGGGAGAACTGATCGTGTCGACCTACCTGCTCATCCACGGCGCCTTCCACGGAGGTTGGGTCTGGCAGCGGGTCACCCCGCTGCTCGAGGACGCCGGGCACCGCGTCCTCGCCCCCTCGCTCGTCGGTCTCGGCGACCGCGCCCATCTGCTCACGGCCGACGTCGGCCTCGACACCCAGGTCCGCGACCTGATCGACCTGGTCACCGCCGAGGACCTGACCGACATCGTCCTGGTCGGCCACAGCTACGCCGCCATCGTCGTCACCGCGCTGGCCGACGCCGTACCGGACCGCATCGCCGAACTCGTCTACATCGACACCTTCGTCCCCCGCGACGGCGAAGCGGTGGCCGACATCATGCCCGGCATGGTCGAGGCCTTCGTCGCCGCGGCCGCCACCCACGGCGACGGCTGGCGAGTGCCGCCCCAGACCGAACCCATGGATGACGGCGGACTGTACGGCGTCACCGAGGAACCCGACCTCAGCTGGCTGGCCTCGCTGCAGACGCCGCAATCGCTGAAGACTTTCCAACAGCCGATGAAACTGACGAATCCCCTGGCGCTCGAGTCCATTCCGGTGTCCCACGTCTACTGCAGCGAAGGCGGCGAGGCCTTCAAGGCCATGCGCACCGCCATGCCCCGCACCCTGCCACCCACCGACCTACCGCCCGACCGGCTCCTGGTCCTGCCGACCGGCCACGACTGCATGATCACCATGCCACGCGAATCGGCCGCACATCTCCTCGCCCTGGCGCCTCGTCCAGCAGCCGCACCATAGCCTCGGTTCGGCGGACAGTGCGCAACACTCGATGCGGGTCGATCTCCTCCGGGGGAGATCGGCCCGCATTCGTCATGTCCAACCCGGTAAGGACTCGTTGTAGGCGGTGCGCGGCCGGTACCTCGCCAGCTTCTCCAGTCTCGCCGGCCGTCGATGCTGTAGCCGGTCTCGAGCGGAGTCGAGCACGCTCGAGACCGACACTGCAACCGAGGAACGCTGGGTGGGATGTGACCATGCTCGAGCCGATCGATGTCGATGATGAAACGCTACGCGCGTATGTGGCCGACGCGCAGATACCCGCGCTGCTCATGACCGTCGCGCACCTCACCGGCGACTATTCCTTGCTGCGCGCGGAGTATCGGCCGGCCATGTCGTCCCAGCCGCGAGGTGGCCTCCCCGAGGTTGTGGAAGCCGATGTGCGAGAACAGGCGTCGCAGGCGTTGGTCCGGCTTCGTGAGGGCGATATCGAGGTGCCGCCCGCGCCGGAACCGGACCGACTGCGGCGTATTACCAGCTGGGCCCTGGGATCGGATACCGAGGAACTGGTGCCGCTGCTGGCCGAGCAGATCCTGCTCGCCGGCGCCGACCCGAAAGCGCCGACGTGGACGAAGGCGCGGTTGGCCCCGGGCCGGGAGTTCCGGGTGGCGATCATCGGCGCCGGGCTGAGCGGGCTGCTCGCCGGCTACCGGCTCGCCCAGGCCGGTGTGCCGTTCACGATCTACGAGAAGAACTCCGGCCTCGGCGGAACATGGTTCGCCAACACCTACCCGGGCTGCCGCGTCGACGTCCCCAGCCATCTCTACAGCTACTCGTTCGCCCCGAGACTCGATTGGCCGCACCACTACTGCACCCAGGACATGGTGCTCGACTACCTCCGCGACTTCGCTCACCAGAACGGACTGGTCGAACACATTCGGTTCGGTGTCGAGGTCACCGCGATGACGTGGGAGGAGAAGTCGTCGTCGTGGCGGCTCACCCTGCGCACCGCGACGGGGGCCGCTGGCGCGGTGTATGACAGTGTGGTCAGCGCGGTCGGTCAGCTGAGCCGACCACGCCTGCCCGCCATCGAAGGTCGCGACGATTTCGCCGGACCCGCGTTCCACACCGCCGAATGGGACCACTCGGTCGATCTCGCAGGCAAGCGCGTCGCGGTCATCGGAACCGGTGCCAGCGGCTTCCAGATCGTTCCCGAGATCGCCGAGACAGCGGCCGAAGTCCTGGTCTTCCAGCGGAACCCGCCCTGGCTGCGACCGACTCCGCAGCTGCGCCAACCCATATCGGCAAGTGCGCAATGGCTGTTTCGGCATGTGCCGTACTACGCGCAGTGGTACCGCTTCTGGCTCTCCACACCGGGCCTGCGCGGCCTGCTGGACAGCTGGACTGTCGACCCCGCATACCCGCCGACCGAACGAGCGGTATCGGCGGCAAATGAGCGGTTGCGCTCACTGCTGCTGGCCGCAATGGAGACCCAGCTGGCGGACGCACCTGAGATTCGCGAGCATGTGGTGCCGCAGTATCCCGTCGGCGCCAAGCGCCCGCTGTGCGACGACGGTCGATGGGTGGCCACGCTCAAGCGGAACGATGTGCGGCTGGTGACCGAGCCGATCGAGCGGATCACGCCGCGCGGCGTTCTCACGGGAAACCACGAGTCCGAAGTGGACGTGATCGTGTATGCGACCGGGTTCGAGGCGTCGCGTTTCCTGGCCCCGATGTCGGTCACCGGCCGCCGAGGTCTGGACCTGCACGCGATGTGGGACGGCGCGCCACGCGCGTATCTGGGCATGACCATCCCCGGCTTCCCGAACCTGTTCTGCCTCTACGGCCCCAACACCAATATTGTCGGGCAGGGCGGCAGCATCATCTATTTCTCCGAGTGCGCGGTCGGCTACCTCCTCGACGCCGTGCGCCTGCTCCTGGCCACCGGGCAGCGTGCGCTGGACGTCCGCAAAGACGTGTACGACGACTTCGGCGCGTGGGTCGACCGCGGCAACGAGAACCGCGCGTGGGGCTTCTCGACAAGATCCGGCTGGTACAACGAGGGTGGTCGCTCAGCGACGAACTGGCCCTACTCGGCCGACGAGTACTGGCGGAGAACCCAGCACGTCGACCCCGCCGACTACGACATCTCCTAGTACGGATTTCGTTGCGGTCGGTCCGATGCCGACGTACCCGGCCGCTTCCGCCTGCCTCCCGGGACCCGCGCCGATAGCGGAACGTCGCGCCCTCCTCGGCGTGCAGGCTGACTTCTCCGTCGCGGCGGTACTTGCTGTCACGGATGGCGGGAGTGCAGGCGCAGGCGCAGTCCCGCTGGTTTGAGGGTGAGGGTTTCCTGGACGTCGAGTCGATAGCCCGGGTCGGGATCCAGGTCGAACTCGTGCAGGATGGCGGCCAGCGTCACCATGATCTCGTGTTGGGCGAACTGTCGCCCGATGCACGCACGAGGGCCGGTGCCGAATGGCTTGTAGATGCGGGAAGGGAGATCCCGAAGGTTCTCGGGCAGGAACCGATCGGGATTGAACTCGTCCGCGTCCGGCCCCCAAGCCGGATCCCGATGCGCGGCGAGCAGCAGCACCAGTACCCAGTCCTTCTTCTTGAAACGGTACCTGCCGTGACCGAGCGTCGTGTCTTGCCGGGCGCGGCGGAAGTAGCCGGGACCGGTTGGCCACAGACGTAGCGTCTCATCCACAACCCGCCGTAGCCGGCGGAGTTTCGCTACATCGTCGAACTCGATGTCCGGATATCCTTTGGCGGGCCAACGCTCGTCGAGCTCGGCGCGGACACCGTCAGCGATGTCCGGTCGGATGGACAAATAGTGCAAGGCGAAAGAGATGATGTTCGCCGATGTCTCGCTGCCCGCGACCAAGAACGTCAGAATCTGGTTCCGGATATTCGGGGTATCGAGTGTTTCACCAGCCACCGAGTCACCGGCGTCGAGCATCAGATCGAGTATGTCGCGGTGTTCGGCACCGGATTGGCTTCGGCGGGCTTCGATGATGCCGTCGACGACCGTGTGCGCATGTGCTACGTCGGTCCGATGCTGATGTTCCCGACCTCTGCGGAAGATCAGCTCGAACCACGGAAGGACATCGGTTCGCCGGTTCGCGTAGGTCAGTTCACGAACCATCGCCTCGACGAACGGATTTCCGCTCGGATCGGACATCGAACGGAACGAATGTGAGAACCCGGCGCGAGAGATGATCTCGAAAGTCAGCCGGTTCGCGTGCGCGGGAATGTCGATCCACGTGCCCGACGGTAACGCCGACCAGGAATCGGTCAACTCGCGCACCGTGCTCGCGATCGTGTCGTGGTAGTTGGCCATCGCAGTCCGCGTGAACGCGGGCATGAGGATGTTGTGTGCCTTCTCCCAATTCGCCTCCCGATTGAACGCGGTGAACAGACCGTCCCCTGCAAGAGGCCGAAGCTTCATCAACGAGTGGCCGATGTGCTTCTCCCACAGCGACTCATTGTTCACATCCTCCACCGCCTCGGTACCGGTCACGATGACCGCGGGAAAGCCGAAGAGCTTCTGTTCGAAGACTGGGCCCAGTTCCCGCGCCTGCTCGGCCAACCGCTGGCATGGCTTGGCGAAGTCGGTGGTCAAGACGTCACCGAGCAGGGGCAATCGGAAACGCGGATGCGGCAACGCCGCGGGTTCAGCCCCGACCGTGCTTGACGACACCTCGATCATGTTTTCTCCCCCGCTCGTCGGGTTGATTCGGTGATTGCGCGGTTCTGCCGAGTTGCGGCGAACCTCTCTGCCGCTCGCCACCACTTGGCCAGTGCGAGAAGTTCGGCCACCTCGTCGTCCAGGGTTGCAGACGACGAGGGTGCCCGCCACCGGACCGCCTCGTTGGCTGGGGACGCGTTATCCATCCTGGCACGCGCCGCATCAGCCAACTGCAGAGCAAACCTTGCCATATCCCGCTCGTGATCTGGAACATGCTGGCCGGCAACAAATCGCGCGAACTCGATCGACTCCACATCGCGGCAGTAAGGACGGAGTTGGAGGATGGCATCACGAATTTCCACGGTGGCGCGATGAAGTTGCAGCTTCGTGCCTCGCCCTGCCGCCGCTCCGGCATCCAGCGGGAGCCGGCTGTCCGGGAACATCGAAACCATCGCGCGCCACAGGGGCTGCAGTCGTCGCAGTCGTCGACCGGCGTAGTCACAGCCGAGATACTCGATGACCGCTTTCACCAGAGGCGCGGCAGACACCAGCGATATCGTTGTCGCAATCCAAAAAAAGTTCCGTGAATGTGTTCGGAGCCGAAACTCGACCGAGTCGACGACGCGGAGTTCCTGAAGTATGGCGAGTACGAGCGCGATCATTGTCGAGACCCCGATGGCCGCTCCTGCCGCCGCTATTCCGGCGAGAATCAACTTCTCGGTATCGGACACGCGTTGTTGCCGGAGTTCCAGATAGCATCTGCGCAGCATCTGGAACGCCAAATACAGTGGTAGCACCGAGAACCCAACCCACGCGAGCACCTCGTCCCATCCCCCGGAGATCTCCAGCAGCTGTTCATCGCGCCGCGCCCGGGTTCCGGCCACCAGAATCACGGATGCGAGAAACCCCGCGACGAAGTACCAAAGAAATTGGCGCCGCCGAACCTTCGCCGGATCTCTGCCGGAAAGAAGATCGACCACGCACAGGAAGGGCGCGATCGAAACAACGATCGTGCACAGTGATAGCTGTTGGACCATCGTCACGGTCAGCGGCGAACTCTCGGCGATGAGAGACTCTACTGCTTGCTCCCGCAGCGACTGGGTCAACAAGATGATCGTGAGTGTGGCGTTGAGGTACCGCTCGGCGGACGTACTGTTGAACCATCGCCATCGAGCCAGGACGACGAGAACCATCACACCGATGAGCGGACTCGGTTCCATCGAAGCTCAGCGAGCCCGCCGTGTGCAGGCCGGACCGAACCCCGGTACGAAACCAAAAGGACACAGCAGCAAGGGTTTCCAATAGCGCGCCAGCCAGTCAGAACATGCGCGCCGGGCGATTGTGCGCCGCCTGGAACGGGATGCGGCCATGATCCGCGGATACACGCGGCTGTTCCAACTGGCGACCGCGGCTCAGATCACACTGTCGGCCGCGTCATAGGCGGCGCGTGCCGCGAGAACCTCGCCGAGGTGCTCGCTGGACCATTCCACGATGCTGCTGAACACCGGGGTCAGTGTTTGGGCCAGCGGCGTCGCCGCGTACTCCACCCGTGGCGGGACCTCGGCGTGGTAGGTCCGCGACACCAATCCGTCGCGTTCGAGTTGACGTAGGCGCTGGGTGAGGACCTTGGGGGTGAGGCCGGGGATGCGCTGCTGGAGTTCGGTGAAACGGAGGCGGCCGTGGTGGGTGAGGACCCAGAGGACCTGGGTGGACCAGCGGCCGAAGACCAGATCGATGACCGGCGTGATCGGGCAGGGGTCGGTTTCGGGCACGGTCATGCGTCCTCCCGGTTAGTCGCTTTCCGCTTGGTAACTACTATACTTTGGAAAGTACTGTGGCTCCAGGGACGCGAAACCCGAAGGGAGCACAGTCATGACGACGACAGCAGTGGACGGGCGACTCGATCTGCCGCGCCGCTCCGGCGACCGGCCGCGGACCCGCGAGCACAACCCGCACCAGCAGCTCAGTCAGATCGCCCCGCCGGTTCTGCAAGAGGAGCTGTGGGCTCGGATGGCCACCCTGGACGACGTCCTGCTCGGCCGCAGCGGCATTGCCATGCCCGATACCCGCGCCTTGCACCTGCGGCCTGCCGTCGCCAAGGGTCCCGGCGCGGCCTATCTGGCGGGCACCGAATTCGCCCACCTGCACGGACGCGGTGATGGCAGTTTGCACATGTGCCTGCCGAAAGATGTGGTGACGCAGACCGTTCAGCAGGGCTGGGCGGAGTTGCACCCGATGGCCGTACAGGGATTCCTGCCCGCGACGCTGGTGATGGTCTACGGACCGCGTGATCACGAGGAGCTGGAGGTCATCTGGCGGCTGGTGCGGATCAGCCACCGCTTCGCCCGCGGCTCGGCTACAGCGTGATTAGAGCGGCGGCCGCCATCGTTGGGTCCATGAACGCGACCGATCTCGTCGGGACATGGGAATTGGTGTCCTACTACGACATCGACGAAAACGATGCGACCAGCCAGGGGCCACTGGGAGACGCGCCACGCGGCCTGTTGATCTACGGCGCGCACGGCTACATGTCGGTGAGCATGATGCGCACGGACGGCGCCGCGGGCGCGACGCCGTTCATGGGTTACGCGGGCACGTGGCGGCGATCCGGCACGGAGGTGGTGCACGCGATCAGCGTGTGCTCCAACCCGGCGTGGGCGGACACCGAGCAGGTGCGCCAGATGTCGCTGACCGGAGACGTGCTCACCTTGATCGGCTCCGCACAGGTCGGCGGGCGGACCCAACGCCGGGTGCTCACCTGGCGACGCAGCCGCCCGCCCGCCTGAACTGCCTGTCATTCCGGAGAATACGAGAACAAGGGCTCGTCGAATTGCACTGGTTCGTTGTCTTCCTTGAGTATCCCGGTGATTACGCCGCCGGTCTGGGCGGTCACCGGGATCATCAGTTTCATCGCCTCCACGATCGCGATCTGCTGTCCGGCCTGCACCCGGTCGCCGACCTCGACGAAGGGGTCCGCGCCCGGCTCGGGGCAGCGATAGAACACGCCGACACTGGGTGCACGCACCATCGCACCGTTCACCGGACTCTCCGGCGGCGCAACGGATTCCACCGGAACATCGGTGACCGGCACCGGAGTGGACGGCGGCGCGGCGGCCTGCCACTCCGCCTCCACGGTCACCTCCCCGACCTGGAAGCGCAGCGCGCTCGGCTGCCGCGGGAAGCCCGCGAGCAGGTGCAGCGCGCCCGTCTGTATGGCGTCCAGGACCCGGAGATAATCGTCGTGCCCGGTAGCGCGGGCGCCGGCGGCGTTCTCGTCGACTGCGGTCATTGCCGTGCCTCCTTCCGATCAGTAATTGCCCAGTCCGCCACAGACATTCAGTGCCTGTGCCGTCACCGCGCCCGCCCCAGGGCCGATCAGGTAGTCGACCATCGCCGCCACCTCGAACGGCTGCACGTAACGACCGATGGGCACCCGGGCGCTGACCCTGGCGTGCACCTCGTCGGTGTCGACACCCCACAGGCCGGAATACACCTCGCGCACCCGTTCGGCCATGGGTGTCTCCACGAATCCGGGGCACACCGCGTTCACGGTGATCCCGGTCTTGGCCAGCTCGAGGCCCAGCGCCTTGGTGAAACCGACCACGCCGTGCTTGGACGCCGAGTACGGGGCGCCGTGCACCACGCCCTGCTTGCCGCCGGTGGAGGCGATGTTGATGATGCGGCCGCCGCCGCGCTCCAGCATTCCGCCCGCGTTCAGCACCGCCTTCGTCATCAGGAACACGCTGTTGAGATTGGTGTTGATCACGTCGAACCACAGTTCGTCGGTCACCTGCGCGGTGACGCCGCCGCCGCTGCGGCCGGCGTTGTTGATCAGGATGTCGATCGGGCCGTAGCGTCGCACGCCCGCGTCGACGTACTCGCGGACCTGCGCGGCGTCGGCCACGTCACAGACGGTGCCGTCCACTTCGTGGCCCTCGTCTTGCAGGCTCTTCACCGTGTCGGTCACCCGCTGCTCGTCGCGAGCGCAAAGGAACACCGCAATGCCCTGGGCCGCCAGGCTTTTGGTGATCTCCAGGCCCATTCCGCTGGTCGCTCCGGTGACCAGCGCGACGCGCCGATTTTCCGCCATGACTCCTCCATCGGTCGATCTTCCGAACTCGCCGGGCTTCTCGACCACCAGCGTCGTCGCGAGTCCTATAGATCCGGTCAACCGACGGTCGCCTGCTGGGGCTCGACCGAGGCTCTAGCGGCGTCATCCACCGTGGCGTGCAGCCGCGCCCCGCCGCAACCTTAGGGAGCAACCATGACCACTGTCGCGAGCCGCACCGAGTTGTACGCCGAGGTCCAGCAGTTCTACGCCGAGCAGATGCAGCGGCTGGACAACCGCGACATCCCCGGCTACGCCGAGACCTTCACCGAGGACGCGGAATTCGAGCACTCGCCGGGGATTGCGCCGGCCCGGACCAGGGCGGGCATCATCGCGGACCTGGTCGAGTTCCACAAGCGCTTCGAGACCGACCCGATGCAGCGCAGACACTGGTTCAACATGATCAACCTGCAACCCCAGGACGACGGGACCATCGTGTCCACCGCCTACTGCCTGGTGGTGAAGATCCGCCCGAACAGCAAGCCCGAGATCGCACCGAGCTGCGTCGTGCACGACGTGCTCGTCCGCGTCGACGGGGCGCTGCTGACGCGCTCGCGGCGCGTCGTCCATGACTGACCCGTAACCCACCGTCCCCGAACACATTTCGAGGAGAAATCACGTGAACTCCGTTCAGCCAGCCTTGCTCACGCTCGCCGCAGAGGCGCAGGATCTGCTCTTCCGGGAGGCCCGCACGGCGAATACCTTCACCGAAGAGCCGGTCACCGACGAGCAGATCCGGGCGATCTACGAATTGGTGAAATACGGGCCGACGTCGATGAACCAGCAACCGCTGCGGATCGTGCTCGTGCGCAGCCAGGAGGCGCGGGACCGGCTGGTCACCCACATGATCGACAACAACAAGCCGAAGACGGCCGCGGCGCCGCTCTCGGCGATTCTTGCCGCCGACCTGAATTTCCACGAGAACTTGCCCAAGCTGTTCCCGCACGCGCCGGAGGCCAAGGACTACTTCGCCGATACGGACTACCGGACCGAGTCGGCGCGGTTCAATGCCCTGATCCAGATCGGCTACTTCATCCTGGGCATCCGCGCGGCGGGGCTGGCGGCGGGCCCGATGAACGGCTTCGACGGCGCGGGGCTGGACAAGGACTTCTTCCCGGAGGGCGAGCACACCGGTCTCGTCGTGGTCAATATCGGCAAGCCGGGCGCGAACGCCTGGTTCCCGCGCTCGCCACGCTTGGATTATGACGAGGTGGTCAGCACGATCTAGCCGGTCGGGAGGGCCGCGCGCCCGGTCCGAGTCGTCGATGCCCGCGAGCACAACTCACGGGCATCGTCGTCCCCGGATTACCCGGCGGAAACCGTCGCGGATCGGCTTACACGCCGCTGAGCTGGGGTGTTGATTCGGTGACGCGTGCGCGCCGAGCGCCGAGTGCCAGCAGCCCGACCGCGATCCAGGCGAGCACCCAGGGGGCGGGCTCGAGGATCACGCCGGCGACCACGGACCAGATGCCCAGCGTCCAGGCGATGAACGACGGCGGCTTGATGCCCCGGCGATCCAGCCACAGGACGACCATGCCGAGCACCATCAGCGGCACGCCGAAGCTCCCCGTGGTCAGCCAGAACGAACCCATGGCCGAACTCATCTCGGTGATTCCCTCTTCCGGTCGCCACAGCTCCGCGCTGAACCACGGGTCCCCGTGCTCCGCAGCGGTCAATACATAACTGCCCAGTGTGTGCCCGAATCCGAGCAACACGAGAAGGCCGCCTGCCCACTTGATCATGTGAAGTCCACCCATTCATTACGGAACCGTCAGTTTCGATACTGATAGTTCCGTATAGTAGAAGGGTGCCGAAACCTAGACAAGGCGTGGGTCGCCCCCGCAACAGTGAGGTGGATCTCGCCATCGTTCAGGCCACCCGAGAGCTGCTGGCCGAGCGCGGCTACGCCGGACTCACCGTCGACGCGGTGGCGGCACGAGCCGGAATCGGCAAGGCCGCGATCTATCGCCGGTACGCGACCAAGCAGGAAATGATCTTCTCCGTCGTGGTGCACGACATGCGGGAACAACCGCCAGCCGACGCAGGCTCCCTGCGTGCCGATCTGGCCGCGGTAACCCGCGTCATCGCAGCACAACTCGGCCACGCCCCGACCGACGTCCTCGCCGGTCTACTCGCCGACATCTACGCCGACGACGCGCTGGCCACCCGCTTCGCCGAGACCTTCCTCGAACGCGAACGACTCGTGCTGACCGAGGTGCTCGACCGCGCGGTCACCCGCGGCGAACTGACCACCCGCCCCGACCCCACCACCGTGCAGGCACTCCTACTCGGCCCGATCTTCGCCTGGCTGCTGATCCTGGACGGCGACCGCGACAAACTCCCCACCCTCACCCACACAGTCGCCGAAGCGACAGCAGGCACCCTGCTGTCCGGGAACTACGACTAGATCGACCAGGCGCGGGAACGGCCAACCATGGGCGGTTTCAACGGCGGGCGGGCTGGAAGATGTCGTCCAGTGGTGCGTTGGAAGGTGGGGCTGCGCCTTCCTCGGCGAACCATTCCCAGTGGATCACGCGAGCGAGGATCGGGGTTGGCAGGTGTAGGAGCGCGTTTGCGATGGTGGCGAAGCCGCTGGAGCCCTCGATGATCGAGCGGTGGGCGGCGAGCGCAGTTTTGCGTTGGGCGGCAAAGGGACCGACGTCGATGCGGTGGGTGATTTGCGAGCGCGGGCTGTACAAGGTGGCGAGGGTGGCCGGGTCGTAGCGCAGCGGAATACGCAGTCGTCCGAGTAAACGCACCAGGCGCGTGTAGCTTTCGCGCGGAAAGGTGGCGTCGAGGACGCGCGACACCCCGGCCAGTTCGGCCGCGCGTTTGCCGACCTCGTGCACGCGAACGTGATCGCGGTGTCCGTAGCCGCCATTTCGGTCGTAGCTGAGCAGAATGTCGGGATTCTCCTCGCGCAGGATCGCGGCCAATCGCTCGGCCGCCTCGTCGGGATCCGCTCGCGCAAACCGCACCCGATCGGGCGGGTCCGCGTACAGCACCGGGCCGTGTCCGCTGTCCGCATAACCGAGGTGCGCCACCCTGGCCACGCCCAGCGCCGCCGCACTGTCCGCCAACTCGCCCAGCCGCACGGCTTTCCGGCCGGCCAGATCGGCCATATGACCGTCGGTGGCCACCACGATCACCGTCCGGTGCCCGGCGGCGGCCAGCTTGGCCAGGGTCCCTCCGGTAAGCAGCGTCTCGTCGTCGGGGTGCGCGTGGAACGCCACAACGGTCGCCATCGCCCCAGTGTGCCAGGGGCGTGCACGACTACGCCTCGCACCGCAGGTCCCTGGCCAGCTTGGTGGCGCCGACGAGCATGTAGCCGCCGGTCAACGCGACCATGGCGATCGCGGCCGGGCGCGGGACGTCGGCACGGGCCAGGCGCACGCTCCCATGGGTGGTGTCGAGAATGTCCACCATCAGGGCGAGACGCTGCCAGCGCGGCAACTCTTCCCGCGGCGCGGTCAGGTAGCCGAGACCGAGCGCGACCGCCCTGGCACCGAATATTCGCGTCATGTAATCGAGTTCAGGTGTGGGCAGTACGCCCAGCGCCCTGGTCAGTGCTCGCGGCGCGACGAGGGCGGCCGCGCCGAGTACGACACGACCGAGAGCGAGGCCGCGCAGCGCACCGGCCAGCGGGGAGCGGGACTGCCGGATGATGTTCGTCGCCATGCCCCGAGCCTGGCCGAAATCATCGATCAGGTCGATTACCTGCGAGGTAATCGACCTGCACGGCGCCAGGGCGACCCTGGTCCGCTCGCCGCGGTGCGGTCACCAGAGGAGCAGAATCAGTGCTTTCTGCAACGTGTCCAGAATGCGTCCAAGAGTGATGGCGATTTCGACGGTGCCCATGGCGAGCCCCTTTCCTCGGGATGGCGAATCCTCGACACATCAATTCAAGCTCGGCCGAACGGGATTCGGAAGCGCGGCGGGTTCCGATTCGATACGCAAAGTGACACGGGTGTCCTGCGTAGTGAGAACAGCGACCCGGACGTCGAGTCGAGCGGTGAATCCAACCCGGCGACATCACATTCCGACGACATCGATGATCGGAGCCGGATAGTCCGCCGGATCGACCTGTTCGCGCCACGGCCGGTGCACGCGAGCGCCGGGCAGGTGAGCCAGCTCGGGAATCCAGCGCCGCGCGTACGCACCCTCCGCGTCGTAGCGCTCGGCCTGGCGCAGCGGGTTGAGCACCCGATTCGGCCTGGTGTCCGTTCCGGTGCCCGCGACCCACTGCCAGTTGAGCTGGTTGTTCGCCAGGTCGCCGTCCACCAGCCAGCGCATGAAGTGCTCCGCGCCGACGCGCCAGTCCACGCGCAGCGACTTGGTCAGGAAACTGGCGGCGAT
Organism: Nocardia amamiensis NBRC 102102; assembly: GCF_001612745.1. GTDB lineage: Bacteria > Actinomycetota > Actinomycetes > Mycobacteriales > Mycobacteriaceae > Nocardia > Nocardia amamiensis. Next base: position 88,220 of record NZ_BDBA01000003.1, read on the forward strand.
CAGCCGGGCCCGGCCCGGCATCCAGCCCTCGGCACGCAGTTGTCGCATCCCGGCGTCCACGATCGGGTACCCCGTGCGCCCGTCCCGCCAGGCGTCCACGGCCTGCGGATCATCAGACCAGCGGATCGAGCGGTCGCGGTAGTCCGACCACGCCGCAGCCGGGCGGGCGGCCAGCAAACTGGTGGTGAAAGTCGCGCCAGGCCAGCTGCCGGGCGAACGCGAGCCCGCCGTCGGTCGACATGTTCACCCGGTGGACGAGCTCCACCGGGGACACGCAGCCGAAGTGCAGATACGGCGACAGCCGCGAGGTGGCGTCGGCGCCGAGGTCGTCGCTCAGGCGCGCGTAGTCCTCGATCGGCCCGGACAACCATTCGCGCACGAGCTTTCGTCCCGCCGATTCGCCGCCGACGGCCAGCCGCGGCGAGGCAGGGCCCGCGCACAGGTCACCCGCGTCCGGCAACGACAGGCTCGCCACCCGCGGCAGCCTGAGTTCGCGTGGCTTGCCGAGCGGCTTCCGCCGGTGCGTTATGGACCAGCGCCGGAAGTACGGGGTGAAGACGGCGAAATGGTCGCGTCCGGTGGCGGGCATGAGCGCCTCCCGATCGGTGCTGGTGATACTCGCGGTGTGGGTGTGCAGCAGACAGTTCCGTCGGGCAAGACGCTCGCGCAGCGCGCGTTCCCTCCGCTGGCTGTAACCGCTGACATCCGCGGCGATGTGCACGCTCCGCGCGTGCACCTGGCCTGCCACCCGGTCGACCTCCCCGACCACGTCGCCACGGCGCAGCACCAGCCTGCCACCGATGGCTCGCAGTTCGGCATCCAACTCGGCGAGCGCCACGGTCAGGAACCTGGCCCGGTTCGGCGCGGCGAAGCGACCGGAGAGGATCGCATCGTCGAGAACGAACAGCGGCACGACCGCGGTGCCTTCCCGATGCGCGGCCGTCAGCACAGGGTTGTCACGGACCCGCAAGTCGCGGGTGAACAGCGCGATCGTGACGGTCATAATCGGAGGCAATCCGCTTCCGCAGCAGGGTGATTCATCATTCGTGCGGCTCGTGGGAGCGCGCTTCGCCGGTTTGGACGCCACTCGTGCTCATGCCGGAGCGGCGAGGAGGCAGCGATTGGCCGCGACCCGCCGCAGGCAAATCGGCGCACGTCCGGATAGACCAATGCTCCGCTGACGCAGCGAGGCGATGGCGGTGCCTCTGCCGACGAACAGCATCGAGCGCCCGGATGCCATGGCGTCCGGTGTCGGGGTCGAGCGCGCTCGGGACCCGTGCAAGTAGCGCCGACGCGGCCATCGGGCGGCTCGGCCATACTGTCGGCGGCTCGGCCCTCGCGAGCGCAGAGCAATCGGATCACCGCAGGCACAGCGGGACGATGCGCGATTCGCCACCTGTCGTCGGCGAGGTCAGGTACAGGCACGGATTCTGCCCCGCCGCCGTGATAGCCGCGAGCACCTCCCCCCAGGCTCGCTCCTCCAGTGCGGCGGCGCGGGCCAGGACGAACCCGGATATCCGGCTCGGGTCGGTGACCAGCGCCCAGGAATAGTCCGGGCCGAGCGCGGTGACGATGTAGTTGGTCGGCCCTTCCTGGCGGTCCTGGGTCGGCACGCCGGGGAAGCTGACGTGCAACTGCGCGCCGGTCTCCCGGTCGTTGACCACGGCCGTGCCGTTGATCTCGTTGAGCGTGTTCGCCCAGGTGATGCAGGAGTTCCGCACCGCGATACCGCCCTGCGGGTCGAGCGAGTAGTTCGCTTGCGTGTCCCGCGCGCAGACCAGGTTGAAATACTGCGGGATGGCGGCGAGCTGACGCCACGTACCCAGGTATCGCTCCAGTTCCAGCCGCTGCACCGGCGCGGGCCCGGTGACCTGGGCCCGCGCCGGTGCAGCGCCGATCCCGCCCGCTGCCAGAGTCACGGTGGCCACTATTCCCACGCACAGGCGGGCGGACGAGTTCACTATCCGACTGTGGATCATGTCCACTCCTCCGAAATCGGCGGCTATCCCTTCAGAGTATAACGATGCATAATTGATGCAATCTGGATTTCAGCGCCCAGAGGTCATCGCGGTCACGATCGGCAGGGATGCCATGCGCGCAGCGATCTCACCGCCCCGACGGAAGCGATGCCATGCCCCAGCCCAGCGCCGAGCGCCGCCCAGGTGAGGCAGATCCCCTCGACGACGGGAACAATGGGGCGATGCCCGCCGGCTCCGCCCCCGTGTCCGATGCGGCCGGATACACGGTGCGCGCGGTCGCCGAACGCCTCGGCATTCCGACCGCGACGCTCCGCAGCTGGAACCGCCGCTACGACATCGGGCCGCCGCAAGACCGTCCAGGTCGCCACCGCCTGTACACCGAAGCCGATATCGCCGTGCTCGAGCGGATGCTCGCCCTGATCCGCGCGGGCGCGAGCCCGGC